>NZ_JASKYT010000145.1:0-16224 GCF_041028275.1 Streptomyces sp. PU-14G | reverse complement strand
GGTGGGCGACGGGATCGAGGCGGCGGCCGGCGGTGCGGGGGAGGCGGCCTGCGGCATCGGGCCGGTCACCGTGATCGCCAGGCGGATCGGCTGGCGGCACTCGCGGCTGAGGGTTTCGGTGATCAGCGGAGCGAGCCGGCCCTCCAGGACCTGCTTCGCGTATTCGTTCGGCACGCCCAGCAGCGCGGTGCCCGAGACCAGCACGAGGGGCTGGCAGTCCCGCAGCCACCGCTGGTCCTTCGCCTCGACGCTGCTTCCTTCGGGACCCTCGCGCAAAAGCTGTTCCAGCACCCGTGGCCACACTGCGGCAAGATCGGCAGGTAGGTCAGCCACAGGGCACGCTCTCTCACTCGCTGGGTGACGGGTCACGCGCTGGGTGACGGTCGTCGTCCGGTGATCGACCAGGTCCCACGAATGTGTGGTTCTGGGCACGGTCGGGAAGGAAAGGAAGTTCGGCCACGGTAGTCACGCGGACCTGCCCCGTTCAAGTCGTTGTCCACAGGCTGTGCACGAGTGCAGTAGCGGACGCGGGCGGGGCAGCGGGCGGGAGACGGGCGGGGCTGGACGCGGTGGCTCCGGGCCGCGTCTCCCGGGCCCGGAGCCGGGGCCCGGAGCCGGGGCGCCCCGTGGGCGCTGGTTTGACCGGATGGCGTAAGCGCGCGTACCGTAACCAGGTCGAGTGTCGACGGCTGCTGCCGCCTGCCTCCGATGGGCAAGATCAGCGGGTTCGCCCGATTGATCATGAAGCGGTGCACACTCGGGCGTTGCGAGCTACTCGTGGGCGCACGGTGACAGCCAGTCGACTCCCCACACCCTGTCCTGCGGTGTCCGTGGGACACGAAGCATCCCTGGAGCCCCCGAGTGAGCAAGCGCACCTTCCAGCCGAACAACCGCCGCCGCGCGAAGACCCACGGCTTCCGGCTGCGCATGCGGACCCGCGCCGGCCGCGCGATCGTCGCGAACCGCCGCAGCAAGGGTCGCGCCCGCCTGTCGGCCTGAGCAGCCTGACCACAGGTCCATGACGTGCTGCCTACCGAGAACCGGCTGAGGCGGCGCGAGGACTTCGCGACCGCGGTACGCCGAGGACGCCGGGCCGGACGCCCGCTTCTCGTCGTCCACCTACGCAGTCGAACGGACCCGCACGCGTCGGAGGGAGAGGTCCCCCCGACGCGTGCGGGTTTCGTCGTGAGCAAGGCCGTCGGCAACGCCGTCGTCCGTAACCGTGTGAAGCGGCGTCTGCGCCCTCTGATGCGCGAACGTCTGTGCAAGCTGCCCACAGGTAGCCTGGTTGTCGTACGGGCGCTGCCCGGCGCGGGAGACGCGGACCACACTCAGCTGGCCCGTGATCTGGACGCCGCGCTGCGGAAGCTGCTCAAAGGGTCCCCTCGCTCTGCCGACTCGGGGGACAGCCCCCGCGATCCCGGCCGCGAACCGGGAGGGAGAGCGCCGTGAAGTACCCGCTGCTGTGGTTGATCAAGCTGTACCAGTGGACGATCAGTCCGATGCTCGGCCCCGTGTGCCGGTACTACCCGTCGTGCTCCCACTACGGCTACACGGCCATCCACCGCCATGGCGCCGTGAAGGGGACGGCAATGACGGCATGGCGCATTCTGCGCTGCAACCCGTGGTCGCCCGGTGGCGTCGACCATGTCCCCGCCCGGAAGCACCCGGTATGGCACCAGCGGATCCGCTCCCGCTGGCAGCAGCACCGGACCCAGTCCAACGCCCAAGGAGCCTGATTCGTGGACACGATCCTGAGTCCTCTCTATACCGCTGTCTCCTGGATCATTGTCCAGTTCCATACGCTGTTCGGCTGGGTCTTCGACCCGGACAGCGGCTGGGCCTGGGGTCTGTCCATCTTCTTCCTGGTGGTACTGATCCGGATCTGCCTGATCCCGCTGTTCGTGAAGCAGATCAAGTCGACCCGGAACATGCAGGCGCTCCAGCCGAAGATGAAGGCGATCCAGGAGCGCTACAAGAGCGACAAGCAGCGCCAGAGCGAAGAGATGATGAAGCTCTACAAGGAGACGGGCACCAACCCGCTCTCCAGCTGCCTGCCGATCCTGGCGCAGTCGCCGTTCTTCATCGCCCTCTTCCGGGTGCTCAGCCACATCGCGGACAACAAGCCGGTGGGCGTCCTCAACGCCGAGCAGGTCGACAGCGCCCGTAGCGCGAAGATCTTCGGTGCTCCGATCGCCGCGAAGTTCATGGACAGCGCCGACCAGGTCAAGGATCTGGCCGCGACGCTCGTCGACGTCCGCGTCGTCACGGTCATCATGATCGTTCTGATGTCGGCGTCGCAGTTCTACACGCAGCGCCAGCTGATGACCAAGAACGTCGACCTGACGGTGAAGACGCCGTTCATGCAGCAGCAGAAGATGCTGATGTACGTCTTCCCCATCATGTTCGCCGTCTTCGGTATCAACTTCCCCGTCGGTGTCCTCATCTACTGGCTGACCACCAACGTGTGGACGATGTGCCAGCAGCTCTTCGTGATCAAGCGCAACCCCACCCCCGGCTCCCGCGCCTTCAAGGAGCGCCAGGAGCGGCTGCGCGCCGCGGGCAAGCTGAAGGAGGACCCGAAGGAGGTCGAGGCCCGCGAGGCCGCCGAGGCCGCCCGGGCCAGGCGCCAGCAGCCCAAGCGCCAGACGAAGGCGCAGCGGCAGGGCGGTCCGGTCGCTGCGGGCTCCAAGGAGGGCGGCACCTCCTCGGCTACCGCGTCGCTGGAGAAGGACGACTCCGGCCCCGCGGACAAGCCGGGCTCTGGCCAGAAGTCCCGCCCGGCGGGCGGGTCCGCCACCGGGAAGGGCGCCCAGAAGGGCTCGGGCCAGAAGGGCTCGGGCCAGAAGGCGTCAGGTAAGCAGCAGGGCGGCGCCAAGCAGAGCGGTCAGAAGCAGGGCGGCGGCCAGGCCAAGTCGGGTCAGAAGAAGACCGGGCAGCAGCGCAAGGGCCCGCAGCGTCCCAAGCACCCCTCCAAGAAGTGAGCACCGAAGGAGTCCCCGCCGTGACGGACACGACCGCCCCCGAGAGCACGGACGCTCCCGAGAGCACGGATGCGACCGGCCCCGAGAGCACCGAAGCCGACACCGACACCCTGACCCGTCTGGAACAGGAGGGTGAGATCGCGGCCGACTACCTCGAGGGCGTGCTCGACATCGCCGACCTGGACGGCGACATCGACATGGACGTCGAGGCCGACCGCGCCGTGGTCTCGATCATCGGTGAGGGCACCTCGCGCGACCTGCAGAAGCTGGTGGGCAAGGACGGCGAGGTACTGGAGGCCCTGCAGGAGCTGACGCGGCTCGCCGTGCACCGCGAGACGGGCGACCGCAGCCGGCTGATGCTGGACGTCGCCGGCTTCCGGGCCCGCAAGCGGGAGGAGCTGGCGGAGCTGGGCGAGCAGGCGGCCAAGGAGGCCAAGGGCTCCGGCGAGCCGGTGAAGCTGCGCCCGATGACCCCGTTCGAGCGCAAGGTCGTACACGACGCGGTGAAGGCCGCCGGGCTGCGCAGCGAGTCCGAGGGCGAGGAGCCGCAGCGCTGCGTGGTCGTCCTCCCGTGACCCGGGACGCGGGGGAGCCGCAGGAGCCCACGGCGGACCTTCCGCCCGCTCCCGAGGCGGCACACAAGGCGTTCGGGGACAGCCTGCCCGCCGTGCGGCGGTACGCGGAACTGCTGGCCGACGCCGGGGTGCGGCGGGGCCTGCTCGGTCCGCGCGAGGTGCCTCGCCTGTGGGAGCGGCACCTGCTGAACTGCGTCGTGCTCTCCGAGGTGGTGCCCGAGGGCGTCTCCGTGTGCGACGTCGGATCGGGCGCAGGGCTGCCGGGGATTCCGCTGGCGCTGGTGCGTCCGGACCTGGAGATCACGCTCCTGGAACCGCTGCTGCGGCGGACGACCTTCCTGCAGGAGGTCGTTGAACTGCTGGGGCTCGACCACGTCACGGTGCGGCGGGGGCGGGCCGAGGAGATGCTGGGCACGCTGACGCCGGTACACGTGGTGACCGCCCGCGCGGTCGCTCCGCTGGACCGGCTGGCCGGCTGGGGAGTGCCGCTGCTGCGCCCCTACGGCGAGATGGTGGCCCTCAAGGGCGACACCGCCGAGGAGGAGGTCCGCACGGCGCGGGACGCGTTGCACAAGCTGGGGGTCGTGGAGACCACGGTGGAGCAGATCGGCCGCGGCGTGGTGGATCCCCTCTCGACGGTGGTGCGGGCCCGGGTCGGCGAGAGCCCCGGCGGTGTCCGGTTCGCCGCCCGGCGGGCCAAGGCCGAGAAGGCGGCCCGCCGCGCGGCCCGTGGCGGTCGCCGCGGTCGCTGACCCCCGGCCGGGCCCCGGGGTGCCCGGCCGCTGCGTCCGGCGCCGCCGGTGCGGCGCCGCACCGGGGCCCGCGGAGACCGGTCGTCGCGTAAAAGCCACCGCGTCGCGGCGAGGGCCGCCATCGCCGCGTCACCGCTGTCGTCCCGGCGGCGGTGGCCGGCTGGCGAAGTCGGCTTCCGTGTGGGGTGCTGGGCATGAGCACTGCGTCGTCGGCGCGACCGCATGTGCTCTGGGCGCCCGGCGCGCGGCGGTGGGCCGATGTCGCCGGCGGGGCGGCCGTGACGGAACGACACGGGCGTCCGGCGTTCGTGCGGCGCCGGATCGTCAGCGGTTCTTCCGGTCGGCGCTGAAACGCTGATTCGGTTACGCGGTTACTCCATAAAAACGCTTACGGCACCGCGGCGCGGAGTGTCGCGGCGGCACCCGTCAGGGCCGCGTGCATCGTGTTTCACGTGAAACGCCGCTCTCTGTTGCACGGAATCATCAACCGAGGCCGCGCCGCCGCCGGTGCGCGCGGCCGGACCGCACCCACCCCCCAGCCCCGCTCCGACGTGGATTCGTCCACAACTGAGCGGGGCTCGCTGGTTCGCGACACCGAAAGCATGGGAGGCTCTGTTCATTGCGAGCCTGATGGTGAGGAGAGTGAACCGTTGCGGTCCGACGCCAACATCGCGGGACCGATGGCCGACCCGGTCCCCGGTCCCCGGACAGAGCCAGGGGATACCAGCGCGGGCGGGGGCGCTCCCCGCGGTGACGCGGCACGTGAAACGCCACCGCCCATGGATGACACCCCTATTGGCCGTGCCGCCCAGCAGGCGGTCGAGGCGATGAACAGAGCCGGGGAGGGTCTGCCGCGGCCGGCCCAGACCCGGGTCATGGTGGTCGCCAACCAGAAGGGCGGGGTCGGCAAGACCACGACGACCGTGAACCTCGCCGCCTCGCTGGCTCTGCACGGGGCCCGCGTCCTGGTGGTCGACCTCGACCCGCAGGGCAACGCGTCGACGGCGCTGGGTGTGGATCACCACGCCGAAGTCCCCTCGATCTACGACGTCTTGGTGGAGAGCAAGCCGCTCTCCGAGGTCGTCCAGCCGGTGCCGGACGTGGAGGGGCTCTTCTGCGCACCGGCGACCATCGATCTCGCCGGTGCGGAGATCGAGCTCGTGTCGCTGGTCGCGCGGGAGAGCCGTCTTCAGCGGGCCATCGAGGCGTACGAGCAGCCGCTGGACTACATCCTCATCGACTGCCCGCCCTCGCTCGGCCTGTTGACGGTCAACGCCCTGGTGGCCGGTGCGGAGGTGCTGATCCCCATCCAGTGCGAGTACTACGCGCTGGAGGGCCTGGGGCAACTGCTGCGCAACGTGGAGCTGGTGAGGGGGCATCTGAACCCTCGACTGCACATCTCCACGATCATTCTGACGATGTACGACGGCCGTACCCGGCTGGCGTCCCAGGTGGCGGAGGAGGTGCGCGGGCACTTCGGTAAGGAAGTGCTGCGGACCAACATCCCGCGGTCGGTGCGGATCTCGGAGGCTCCGAGTTACGGCCAGACGGTCCTCACCTACGATCCCGGCTCCAGCGGTTCCCTGTCCTACCTGGAGGCGGCGCGAGAGATCGCGCTGCGGGACCCGCACGTCGAGCAGGCCCAGCAGGCACAGGAAGCCCAGCAGGCCCAGCAGGCCTACCAGGGGGCACCGGCCCAGCACGCGGTGCCGTTCCAGGCACCACAGCAGCAACCACTCGGACAGCCACCGGCCCAACCACAACCACAACAGCAGCAGCAACAGCAACCGCAACAGGCACAGCAGCACGGCAGCATGGCGGAGGGGCAGTGAGCGAGCGACGTAGGGGCCTGGGGCGGGGGCTCGGTGCGCTGATCCCGGCGGCTCCGGCGAGTACGGAGACCGCTGAGACCTCGGAGTCGGGGTCCGAGCGGCAGTCGCCGAGCGTCACGGGGGGCTCCACCTCTCCCACCGCGGTCCCGCTGCTCTCACCGGAGCAGGGGTCGCGCGGGGTGGCGGCCGCGAAGGTCGCCGCGCTCTCCCAGCGGGAGAGCGACGAGTGGGTTTCACGTGAAACGCCGGATGCCGCATCCGCCGAAGAGGTTACGTCCAGCCAGGACGAGGCCTCTGCTGAGGAATCGGCGACGGGAGCGGTGGACGGGGCGTTCTTCGCCGAGGTGCCACTCGACGCGATCACCCCCAACCCGCGGCAGCCCCGTGAGGTCTTCGACGAGGACGCCCTCGCCGAACTGGTCACCTCCATCAAGGAGGTTGGTCTCCTCCAGCCGGTGGTGGTGCGTGAGCTGGAGGCCGGTCGCTTCGAGCTCATCATGGGTGAGCGCCGCTGGCGCGCCTGCCGGGAGGCGGGGCTGGAGCAGATTCCGGCCATCGTCCGGGCCACCGAGGACGAGAAACTCCTCCTGGACGCCCTGCTGGAGAACCTGCACAGGGCGCAGCTGAATCCGCTGGAAGAGGCCGCCGCCTACGACCAGCTCCTGAAGGACTTCGCGTGCACCCATGACGAGCTCGCCGGCCGGATCGGCCGCTCCCGCTCGCAGGTGACCAACACGCTGCGGCTGCTGCGGCTCTCCCCCGCGGTGCAGCGCCGGGTGGCGGCGGGAGTGCTGTCCGCCGGGCACGCGCGAGCGCTGCTGTCGGTGGAGGACGGCGAGGATCAGGACAAGCTCGCTCACCGCATCGTGGCCGAAGGCCTGTCGGTGCGGGCGGTCGAGGAGATCGTCACGCTGATGAGTGGCACGCCCAAGGGGCGGACCAAGCCGAAGGGGCCCCGGGCCGGTGCCCGGGTGTCCCCCGCGCTGAATCAGCTGGCGGGCCGCCTCTCCGACCGCTTCGAGACCAGGGTGAAGGTCGACCTGGGCCAGAAGAAGGGCAAGATCGTCGTGGAGTTCGCCTCCATGGAGGATCTCGATCGCATCCTCGGCCAGTTCGCCCCCGGGGAGGGCCGGGTGCTCCAGCAGAAGCTCGCGGAAGGCGACGGTGGCCAGGGCGACGACGAGCAGGGCGAGGACGGGCAGGAGGACGGCGAGCGGGGAGACGGGGGTTCCCTGTAGTCCCGGCGTCCGGTTGTCCGACCCCGCCCTCTCGGTCGCTTTCGGGCCGACCATCGCACCAGTCACAACAGCAGAAACCTACCGACGAGCTGTCGCCCCATGGCTACGATGTCTGCCATGGGGCGACAGCTCGTTCCGCTCACGCTGGACAACCTCGGGGACCTGCCGGAGCGCTGCCGTGCCTGCGCCTTCTGGGAGCTGGGCCCGGTCAGCGACGAGGAAACGGCCGGGTCGGGCCGCCCGGACCGGGAGAAGGAGGCCTGGATCTCGGCGGTGCTGCTGGAGTGGGGCTCCTGCGGCCGGGTCGTCTACGTCGACGATGTGCCGGTCGGCTACGTGCTCTACGCGCCGCCCGCCTATGTGCCGCGCTCCTTCGCCTTCCCCACGAGCCCCGTCTCCCCCGACGCGGTGCAGCTGATGACGGCGTTCCTGCGCCCCGAATTCCAGGGGCAGGGCATCGGCCGGGTGATCGTGCAGACGGTGGCGAAGGATCTGCTGCGGCGCGGGTTCAAGGCGATAGAGGCGTTCGGGGACACGCAGTGGAGGGAACCTGCCTGTCTGCTGCCCGCCGACCATCTGCTGGCCGTCGGCTTCAAGACCGTCCGGCCGCATCCGCGCTTTCCCCGGCTGCGCCTGGAGCTGCGGTCGACCGTTTCCTGGCGGCACGACATGGAACGGGCGCTGGATCAGTTGCTGGGCAAGGTCCACAGCAAAGAGCCGGCGCTCCGGCCGCTGTAGAGGGCGCTGTCGAGGGTGCCGCAGAGGGTGCTGTAGGGCGGGGGAAGTCGGCATCTCGGCCGCTGCGGAGGGCCGGACGAGGGCCGGACAACGAACAGGGGCGCGGTTTCACGTGAAACCGCGCCCCTGGTGCGTCTCGTCCGGCGTGCATGGCACCCGGACGTGCGTGGCACTCAGCCGATGAAGTCGGAGAGGTCCTTCTCGATGGCGGCCTTCGGCTTGGCGCCGACGATGGTCTTGACGACCTCGCCGCCCTGGTAGACGTTCATGGTCGGGATCGACATGATGCCGTACTTCGCGGCGACGCCGGGGTTCTCGTCGATGTTCAGCTTGACGACGGTGAGCTTGTCGGCGTGCTCGGCGGCGATGGCCTCCAGCGACGGGGCGATCTGGCGGCACGGACCGCACCAGGCCGCCCAGAAGTCGACTAGCACGGGCTTGTCGCTCTTGAGGACGACCTCTTCGAAGTCTGCGTCGGTCGCGGTCACGGTGGCACCGGCCATGGTGCTTCTCCTCAGGGTGTGTGGTGTGCGGTGGGGTGAAGGCTGACGGAAGGGGGCGGCGGGGGAGCCGGGACGGTCAGACGGCGGCGGCTGTCTTCTCCGGCTCGGGGGTCTCCTCGGCGTCCACGTCGGTGAGCGCCGCCAGGAAGCGCTCGGCGTCCAGCGCGGCCGAGCAGCCGGTGCCCGCCGCGGTGATGGCCTGGCGGTAGGTGTGGTCCACCACGTCACCCGCCGCGAAGACGCCGGGCACGTTGGTACGGGTGGAGGGGGCGTCCACCTTGAGGTAGCCGTCCTCGTCGAGGGTGAGCTCGTCCTTGAACAGCTCCACGCGCGGATCGTGGCCGATGGCGACGAACAGGCCCGTCGCGTCCAGCTCGCGGGTCTCGCCGTTCTCGGTGTCGCGGAGGGTCAGTCCGGACAGCTTGCCGTCCTTGCTGTGGATCTCGGCCACCTCGCTGTTCCAGGCGAAGGAGATCTTCGGGTCGGCGAAGGCGCGCTCCTGCATCGCCTTCGAGGCCCGGAGGGTGTCCCGCCGGTGGACGATGGTGACGGACGCGGCGAAGCGGGAGAGGAACGTGGCCTCCTCCATGGCCGTGTCACCGCCACCGACCACAGCGATGTGCTGCTCGCGGAAGAAGAAGCCGTCGCAGGTGGCGCAGTAGGAGACACCGCGGCCGGACAGCTCGTCCTCCAGGGGCAGGCCCAGCGTGCGGTGCTGCGAGCCGGTGGAGACGATCACCGTGCGGGCACGGTGGACGGTGCCGGTGGAGTCCGTGACGGTCTTGACCGGACCGGACAGGTCGACGGCCGTGACGTCGTCGGGGATCAGCTCGGCGCCGAAGCGCTCCGCCTGGGCCCGCATGTTGTCCATGAGCTCCGGGCCCACGATGCCTTCCTGGAAGCCGGGAAAGTTCTCGACCTCGGTGGTGTTCATCAGGGCGCCGCCCGCCGTGACGGAGCCCTCGAACACCAGCGGCTTCAGCGACGCGCGGGCGGTGTAGAGCGCTGCCGTGTATCCGGCCGGGCCCGAGCCGATGATGATGACGTTACGGACGTCGCTCACGGGAGTCTTCCTTGTCTGCCGACTGCTATCCGGGATCTTGCGCCGAGGCTTTCACCCCGTCCAACGGATCCTACGGGGCAGACATTCCCGGGCCCGCGACCCCGGGTCACCCGCGTGGGTACGTGCCCTGGAACAGCACCTCACCGGTCTGCGGTGGGTCGGCGCTGATGCAGTAGGGGTCCACCAGGTAGGCGTCGACCTGCTCCGTGTCACCACCCTGGTGCGGGAGGACGACCAGGTAACCGGAGCGGTTCGCGAAGGTGGCCTCCGGGTCGACGGCCAGCGGGGTCTCCGTACGGCCGAGGGCGTCCCGCACACAGGAGGGGACGGTCGTGCCGCCGCCCCCCAGGTCGTCCCGAAGCGTGTTGTCACCGGTGCTGGGGCTCTGCTTGGTGTCCAGAGAGGGGGATGCGCTCGGCTTCGAGGAGGACGGGGCGCTCTCGGTGGGAGAGGACGTCGGCTGGTCGGACAGCAGCCGCTGTACGCGCTTGCGGAGCTGATGATCGTCGCCGCTGCCGTCGCTGTCGGTGTCGGAGGTGAGGGAGCCCGTGGGACTCGGGGTCACGGCCGGTACCGGGCCCTCGGGACCCGACTTGGCGGTGCCCGAGGAAGTCTTGGTACCGGCCGAGTCGGAGAGCGCCTGGAGCGTGACCCCGCCGAGGGCCAGTACGGCGACGGAGGCCGCGGCCACCAGCACGGCCCTCCGCCGGCGACGGGCGCGCCGGTTTCCGGCTGCGCCCACCTCACGCCCGGGGCCGCCGGCACCCGACGCGTGCCCCGGGGGGCGGCCGTCTCCGGAGCGCCGGACGGACGTCGTTTCACGTGAAACCGGCGTCTTCGCGGTACGCGGCAGCGGAGCCGCCACATCCGGCGCCGTTTCACGTGAAACCGCGCCGTCTTCCGGCACGCCGTCGTCCGGCACGCCGCTTTCCGACGCACCGTCTTCCGCCGCGCCGCTTTCCGACGCGTCTGTTCCTGACGCGCCTGCTTCCGCCCCGTCGGCTTGCGTCCCGTCGGCTTCCGCCGTTGTGCGTGCCTCAGCCGACATTGCCGCGTCGATGCGGGCGGCCACGTCCTCGGGCATCCGTACGGGGCCCGGGAGCGTGCCGAGTGAGGTGCGGATCTCCTCCAGGGAGTCCCGCACCTCGGCGCACAGGTCGCACGCCTCCAGGTGGGTGCGGAGGTCGGGTTCGCGCTCGACGGGCAGGACGCCCTCGCTGAGTGCGGAGATCTCGGCGACGTCCGGGTGCTCGCCGACCGGGCGCCCGTCGTACGGGAAAGGAGTGGATGTCATGCCTGCCCTCCTCCCTTCGCTGCCCCGGAACCTGTGGTGCCCTGCGCGGTGGTCCGCGGTGGGTTCCGCGGCCCCTCTCTCGATGCTGGGACGGATGCTCCGCTCGTCGGGTTCCCTCCCCTGGCGCCGTTCGTACCCTCCGTGCTCCGCGCACTCTCCGCGCTCCGCGCACCCTCCGCGCTCCGCGCACCCTCCGCTCCGTCCTCGGTTTCGTCGGCGCTCGGTCGCAGGTGCGAGACGAGGGGGAGGAGGCGGGCGCGCCCGCGGGCGCAGCGGCTCTTGACGGTGCCGACAGCCACCTCCAGGACTTCGGCGGCTTCCGCGACGGGATAGCCCTGCATGTCCACCAGGACGAGAGCGGCACGCTGCTCGGAGGGCAGCTGCGAGAGGGCCGAGACGAGTTGCCGGTGCACGTCGTCACGCTCGACGGGGCCGGCCGCGGACTCCTCGGGCTCCAGCAGGTGCTCGAGCCGTTCGGTGTCGTCGGTCGGCGCCGCGCGGCGCGAGGCCGCCTTGCGGGCGCGGTCCAGGCAGGCGTTGACGGTGATGCGGTGCAGCCAGGTGGTCACAGCGGACCGGCCGCGGAAGGTGTGTGCGGCGCGGTACGCGGAGATCAGCGCGTCCTGCACGGCGTCGGCCGCCTCCTCCCGGTCACCGAGCGTCCGCAGTGCCACGGCCCACAGGCGATCGCGGTGCCGGCGGACGAGCTCACCGAACGCGTCGGGGTCCCCCGCCACGTGCCGGTTGAGGAGATCCTTGTCGGATTCCTTGTCGGGTTCTTTGCCGGATTCCTTGTCGGGTTCCTTGTCCCGCTGCCCGGCGTCCGGCGGGGCGGCGCCGCCCCGCGCGGTACCGCCCGCGTGCGGCGGACGGCGCGTCGCGTCGTCGCTCGCCATCGGCCCTCCCCTCGCCCGCCGCCCTCCCCGGGAAGGCGGCACCCGCGGCCTCGGCCGCACCCGTCTCACCCACGGCGGGCCGGCCTCAGCTGAGGACCTGGACCTCCGTGACGCGACCACGGTAGTTGCCGTCGTCGGAGAGCGGGAGCTTGGTGAGCCACACCAGTACGTAGCGGGTCTTGATCGGCTTCTTCGCCTTCAGGGTGAGGTGCTCCCCCGAGCCGCTGGAGACCTTGCTGAAGCTGCCCAGGGACGAGGGCATGCCGGAGACGCTGCTCGGCGCGGCCAGGAAGCTCGCTGAGGTCGTGCCGACGAAGTCGACCTTGAGCCGGCTGACCTGCCGCACCTTGCCCAGGTCGAGGATGAGCCCGGCACCTGACTTGAGGTTGCCGAAGTCCGGGCGGCCGATGTAGTGGCTGGTGAGCCAGGAGGTTCCGGGCTTGCCGTCGATCGCGTTGTGCGCCTTCTCCGGATTCTCCGAGCCGTCGCCCTGCGGATCGAAGTCCTTGACGTCCTCGACCTTGACGGGCTTGCCCGTACGCGCCGAGGTGTCGTGCGCGTGTACCTGCCCGGTGGACTTCTTCGCGGGCGGCTCGCCCTCCAGCAGCGCGTCCGCGACCTGCCAGCTGCCCAGCCCGAGCGCGGCGATCAGCAGCGCCGAGACGCCCCACTTGAGGACCTTGCCGGTACGGCCGGGGAGCGCGGGCGGAGCCGGGGGCTCGGCGCCGGGCCTGCGCGGCGGAACGCGCGCAGCGGCCGGCCCGACGGCACCGGAAGCGGCGTAGGCACCCTGCTGGTAGGTGGTGCGCTGGTACGGCGGGGGCGGAGTGAAGGTCTGCTCCGGCGGGCGGATGCGGGGCAGTGCCGAGACGGCCTTGGCCAGCTCCTCCGGAGTGGCACAGGGCTGCTCCTGGCGCGAGGCGGTCGCCCCGTCGTTGACCAGCGCCCGCATGGCCAGCGTCGACAGCCCCCGGTGGACGCCCGCGCGCACCTGCTCCGGGGCGACGAGCGTGCTCAGGTCGAGCGAGCCGACGCCGGGCAGCCCGTGTGCGTCGTCCTCGTACGGCCAACGCTGGGTGAGCGCCGCGTACAGCAGGGCGCCGATGGCCTCGGTGTCGTCGCGCTGCGGGTGATCGCTGGTGACCCCGCGCAGCGCGGCGTTCACGGCCAGCCCCCGGATGCGGTACTGCCCCATGCCGGTACGCAGCACGCAGGTCGGGTTCAGGCGCAGGTGCGCGAGCCCCTCGCGGTGCGCGGCGGACAGCCCCTGGGCGAGCTGGCCGACGAGCTGGTACGCCTCGTACGCCTCCAGGGGCCCGCTGCTGAGCAGCTCGCTGAGCGGCACGGCGTCGGGCAGCCACTCGTGGACGACGTAGACGAGATCGTCCTCCTCGACCGCGTCGAGGACCTGCACGAACCGCGGGTCGCCCAGGAGCGCCGCCGAGCGCGCGGCGGAGAGCACCTGGCGGGCCCGGGAATGGCCGGCGGGCAGCGCGTGGACGCCCACGGCGCGGCGCAGCTTCTCGTCGACGGCGCGCCAGCTGCTGAACCCGTCGAGGCGGGTGACGCACTCCTCCAGGCGGTAGCGGCGGGCGAGCTTGTGGCCGCTGTGCAGGTCGGGTCCGCGTGTCTCGGCGGACCCTTCAGCGGTTCCGGATCCGGGGCCGGATCCGGCCCCGGAACTGGCCCCGGACCCGGCTGCGGCTGCGGCTGCGGCGGTCGATTCGGCTCGGGGGGCGGCTTCGGTGTCCGTGCCCGCTTCGGTGTCCGTGTCGTCGCCGGTGTCCGGGGCGGCGTTCTCGGCGCCGACGCCCGGGTCGGAGCCCTCGGCGCCTGCGGTGCCGGTTGCGGCTTCCTCTTCGCTTGTGGCGCCGCCTGCCGTGTCGCCCTCGGCGTCGGCTGCGGTGCCGGCTGCGGCGTCGGCTGCGGTTTTGTCCGGGGTGGCGGCGGTGCCGTCCGCCGGCGCTCCGGCCGGCCCGGCCGGTTCAGTCGGATCAGCCGGTCCGGCCGCTCCGGCCGGCCCGGCCGGTTCAGGCGGCGTGCCGTCGGTGGTGGGGCGGTGCCCCGTCTCGTCCGGTGTCTCACCGGGAGAGGAGGCAACCTGCTGCGCGCGCCCGGCGTCCTCGTCGGCGGTGTCGCCCTTCCTCGGGGACTCCGCGCCCTGTGCGGGGCCTCCGCCCTCCGAGGGGGTCTCGTCCTGCGAGGTTCCCTCTTCCCGCGCGGTGGGTCTTCCGGGTGGCGTGGTGTCGGAGGCTTCCGGCTCGGGCGCCGGGGCGGCGGCCGAGGCGCCCGTGAGAGGGGAAGCCACGGCGTCGCGGCTGTGTCCGTTCGTCGCGTCCGTCGCACCGTCGCTCGTGGCCCCGTCCTGCCGGGCGGACAGCGGCTTGCCGTTCTCGCCGCTGGTCTCGGCCACGTCGACAGCGGCTGTGCTCCGTTCCGCCACCGTCGTTCCTGCCTCCCCATCCGTAGCGCCGCTTTGCTGGAAACGGCAAAAACAATTGTGCCTACACCTCGCCGCTATGCACGACACGCGGGGGCGAATGATGGTTGTATACGCCGGTTTCCCCGTCCGGATTTCATCGGCCGAGTCTGGCGCGCACCATCCCGAGCATCGCCGTCATTTCCTCGATGCGCATGCGCTTCGCCGCTAGGACGAAAACCGCGCCCAAAACGATCCCTCCGCCGGCCAGCGCGGCGATCGAACCGAGGGTGTCGCTGCCCAGGACCCGCATGATGCCCCAGGCCGCGGCGCCCGCGGCGAGCGTCGCCGGGATGCTGGCACCGCCGAGCCGCGTGTACGTGCGCACCACGCGCCGCCCGTCGAGGTCGCCCCCCAGCCGGTTGCGCAGCCGCCGCCAGGCGATGCCGACGCCGGTGAGGTAGGCGAGCCCGTAGGAGGCGGCCATGCCGACGACCGCCCAGCGGGCGGGCAGCAGCAGGAAGCACAGCGCGGAGGCGGCGGCGTTGACGGCGGCCACTATGACCGTGTTGAAGAAGGGGGTGCGGGTGTCCTCGTACGCGTAGAAGGCGCGCAGAACGACGTACTGGACCGAGTACGGGATCAGGCCGATCCCGAACGCCATCAGCATGTAACCCATGGAACGGGCGGCGTCCACGCCCGCCGAGCCGTAGATCATGGTGCACATGGGGATGCCCAGCGCCAGGAATCCGAAGGCGATCGGCACGATGGCGACGGCCGAGTTGCGCAGGCCCTGCGAGATGTCGTCCCGTACCGCTCCGGGGTCGCCGTCGGCCGCCGCCCGGGACAGCCGCGGCAGCAGCGCCGCCATCACGGAGACGGTGATGATGGACTGCGGCATCGTCCAGATGAGCTGGGCGTTGGAGTAGGCGATGTAGCCGGTGCCGGAGTCGCCGCCCTCGGCGGCCGTGTCACCGGCCCAGGTGGACAGCTGGGAGACGACCAGCACGCCGGCCTGGTTGGCGAGCACGAAGAGGATCGTCCACTTGGCCAGCTTGGCGGCCTTGCCCAGGCCGTGGCCGCGCCAGTCGAAGCGGGGCCGGATGCGGAAGCCCGCGGCCCGCAGGTAGGGGATCATCGACAGCGCCTGGACGACCAGGCCCAGCAGGGTGCCGAGGCCCAGCAGCCGCACGCCCTCGGGGGGGATGCTGGCGACGGTCAGCTTCGAGGTCGAGGCGGTGCCGTAGACCCACAGGAACAGGCTGATGGTGGCGATGATGACGATGTTGTTGAGCACCGGGGTCCACATCATCGCCCCGAAGCGTCCGCGCGCGTTGAGTACCTGGCCCATCACCACGTGGATGCCCATGAAGAAGATCGAGGGCAGGCAGTAGCGCACGAAGGTGACGGTGACCTCGTTGGCCGCCGGGTCGCCTGCCAGCTTCACGGACATCAGCCGCACCAGCACCGGGGCGGCGAAGACGGCCACGACCGCCAGGATGCCGAGCAGTACGGCGACCAGCGTCAGCAGCCGGTTCGCGTACGCCTGGCCGCCGTCGTCGTCCTCCTTCATCGCGCGCACGAGTTGCGGCACGAAGACCGAGTTCAGGCCGCCGCCGACGCTGAGGATGTAGAGCATCGTCGGAAGGGTGATGGCCAGCTGGTAGCTGTCGCCGAGGGCGGAGGCGCCGAGCGCGGCGACGATCATCGCGGAGCGGATGAAGCCCGTCAGCCGGGAGACCATCGTGCCGGCGGCCATGATGGCGCTGGACTTGAGGAGGCCGCCGCCGCCCTTGCCCCCGGAGGGCGCGGGAGCCTCTTCCTTGGGTGGGACGGCGTTGAGGTTGACGGTCTGCGCCGACGGCTCCTCGGCGGCACCTGGCGCACCGGGCTCCGGCGGATACGGCTGGGGCGGCTGGGTGGGCTGGGC
>NZ_JASKYT010000144.1:0-17545 GCF_041028275.1 Streptomyces sp. PU-14G | reverse complement strand
CCATGACGGACAGCTACTGCTCTCCCCCCCCCCCCCCCCCCCCCCCCCCCCCCCCCCCCCCCCCCCCCCCCCCCCCCCCCCCCCCCCCCCCCCCCCATGTCAGTCCTGCGGGGCGCGCAGATAGTGGTACGCGTGGTGGTCGGCGAAGCCCAGCGTGGCGTAGAGCGCACGCGCGGGCGCGTTGTCGCGCTCCACCTGGAGATAGGCGGCCGAGGCGCCCTCGGCCAGCGCGGCCCGCGCCAGCTCGGCCATGACCGCCCGCGCCAGCCCCTGGCGGCGGTGCGCGGGAGCGACCTCGACGCCCGCGAACCCCGCCCAGCGGCCGTCCACCACGCACCGCCCGATCGCGGCCGGTGTGCCTTCCGGCTCCCGGTCGTCGGGCACCGTCGCGAACCACACCGACGGGCCGCCCCCCAGCACCTCGCGCGCCGCTTGGGTCAGCCCCCCGTCGTCCGCCCTGTGATAGAGCGAGACCCACCGCTCGTCCGGCTCGCGGTGCAGCAGCACCCGGGTGTCGGGATCCCGGTCGGCGAGCGGCGCCAGCGCGCCCACCTGCACGACCGCGTGCCGCTCGGCCGACCAGCCGCGCTCGCGCAACTCCCGCTCCAGCAGGGCGTGCTCCTCGGCGGCCATCTGTATCCGGGCGGGCAGCTTCCGCTCGGCGTACCAGGCGGCGACCTCGGCCAGGGCGTCGTCCAGCGGCAGCCCCGGATCGCCCGACGGCAGCACCGAGTTCGCCCGCGTGGTGAACCCGCCCGCGGCACGCAGCGTCCAGCCGCCCAACCGCCGCGACTCGGCCGGCGGCCAGCCGCGGGCCGCCACGGCGACCACCTCCGCCACGTCGGCCGCCGGGAGCCCCCGGCGGCGCGCGGGCGTGCGGGGCACCACCTTTCCGGCGACCATGGACGCTTCCTCGATCTCCACGTGCTGACCATCGCGCCTCGTGATACCGAGCACGCCGCCGTTCCACGATGTGAGAATGCCGAGGGTGTCCGTGAACCGCCCGCGGCGCTCGCCGGCACCCGTCAAAGACCGCACAGACACACGTTCTCCCACGTCGGAAGGGGTGATGCGGACCTCCAAGCGTCCGCCAGTGGTGAATTCCACAGCTCTATCCGCCCCTCCTGTTCGTCTTGTGTCCGGGAACGGAGATACTAGGTGTGGGCATCGCCGCCGTCCGAAGCGAAACAGCGCTCCCGCGCGCCCACGGCGGAGCCGGTGCACCGGCCCGCCAGCCCTAACGAGGAGGAACGACAGCGTGACGTACGTCATCGCGGAGCCTTGCGTCGACCTGAAGGACAAGGCCTGCATCGAGGAGTGCCCCGTCGACTGCATCTACGAGGGCCAGCGGTCCTTGTACATCCATCCGGACGAGTGCGTCGACTGCGGTGCCTGCGAGCCTGTCTGCCCGGTCGAGGCCATCTTCTACGAGGATGACACTCCCGAGGAGTGGAAGGACTACTACAAGGCGAACGTCGAGTTCTTCGACGACCTCGGCTCCCCCGGCGGCGCCAGCAAGCTCGGCCTGATCGAGAAGGACCACCCGCTCATCGCCGCGCTTCCGCCGCAGGAACACGACGAGTGAGCCACGTCGCCTGAACGACGAGCGAGCCGCTCCGCCGCGGCTCCTCGGCCCCCGGTCCCGTACGTCGGTCCCACGCGTCCGCTCGTACGGGACCGCGGCGTTGCTGCGGCTGTTTCCGCAGACAGCCGCATCTCCCCAGGCGGCTGTTCTCCCAGGCGGCTGTTCTCCCAGAAAGTGAGCCCCATGCCCTCCGTCTCCGACCGCCTCCCCACCTTCCCCTGGGACCGGCTCGAGCCGTACAAGACCACCGCTGCCCAGCACCCCGACGGCATCGTCGACCTGTCCGTCGGGACCCCCGTCGACCCGGTGCCGCCGCTGATCCGGCAAGCGCTGACCGAAGCCGCCGACACCCCCGGCTACCCCACCGTGTGGGGCACGAAGGCACTGCGGGACGCGCTCACCGGATGGTGCGAGCGCCGCCTGGGGGCGCGCGGAATGACGGAACGCAACGTCCTGCCCGTCGTCGGCTCCAAGGAGCTCGTGGCCTGGCTGCCCACCCAGCTCGGCCTCGGCCCCGGCGACCGGGTCGCCTTCCCCCGGCTCGCCTACCCCACCTACGAGGTCGGCGCACGGCTCGCCCGCGCCGAGTACGTCGCCTACGACGACCCGCTGGAGCTCGACCCCGCCGGGCTCAAGCTGCTGTGGCTCAACTCCCCGTCCAACCCCACGGGCCAGGTGCTCCCCGCCGAGAAGCTCCGCGCCGTCGTCGCCTGGGCCCGCGAGAGGGGCATCCTCGTCCTCAGCGACGAGTGCTACCTGGAACTCGGCTGGGAGGCGGACCCCGTCTCCGTCCTCCACCCCGACGTGTGCGGCGGCAGCCACGAGGGCATCGTGGCCGTCCACTCCCTCTCCAAGCGCTCCAACCTCGCCGGATACCGCGCCGCGTTCATCGCGGGCGACGCCGGCGTCCTCGGCGAACTGCTCCAGATCCGCAAGCACGGCGGGATGATGACGCCCGCGCCCGTGCAGGCGGCGACCGTCGCCGCCCTCGGCGACGATACCCACGTCGCCGCGCAGCGCGACCGCTACCGCGCGCGCCGCGCCGCGCTGCGCGGAGCGCTCGAAGCCGCCGGATTCCGCATCGAGCACAGCGAGGCCTCGCTGTACCTGTGGGCCACGCGCGACGAGTCCTGCTGGGACACGGTGGGCGGCCTCGCGGACCAGGGCATCCTCGTCGCCCCCGGCGACTTCTACGGACCCGCCGGGGACCGCCACGTCCGCGTCGCCCTCACGGCGACGGACGAGCGCGTGAACGCGGCGGTCAGCCGGCTGAAGGGCTGAGCCGACCGGCCGCGCCGCCGCCCCCTCCCCGCTGAGCGCGCGCCCCGCTGAGCAGGCGCCCCGCTGAGCAGACGCGCCACCGCGCGCGAAAGGGCCGCCCGACCATGCTGGTTCGGGCGGCCCTTGTCATGCGTGCGGGCGCGCGGCGCGCGAGCGCGGAGGACGGGGCGGGAGAGCGCCTCGTCCGCGACGGTGAGCAGCTCGCGTCCGCGAGGGCGAGCGGCTCGTCCCCGACGGTGGGCGGCTCCTCCGCGACGGTGAGCAGCTCGCGTCCGCGAGGGCGAGCAGCTCGCGTCCGCGACGGTGAGCAGCCGAAGCGGCGAGCGCCCCGGCCGCACGGCCGTCGGCATCAACCGAGGGGGAGGCCCCCGAGGTTGCCGGTGGCGGGCAGGCCCTTGCCCGTCGCGGAGGACGCGGTGTCGCCGAGCAGGTCCCCGGCCTCACCCGCGGTGTTCCCCGCGAGGGACTGCGCGGCGGGCGCGACCGTCTTGCCGGTGCTGCCGACGGCCTTCCCCGCGGCCGGGACGGCCTTCTCGACGGCGCTGCCCCCGGCCTCGCCGGCGAGCTCGGTGGTGTCGCGGGCCGTCTTGTCCAGCGTGTTGCCGACGCCCTCGCCGTCCAGGTTGCTGAGGCCGCCGACAGGGGCGGCCGGCAGCTCCACGGCGCTCGCGGCACCAGCAGCACCGACGACGGTGGCAGCGCCGGCTGCCGTCAGCAGCGCGGTGCGGGCGATCCGGCGCGTGAGGGGGAGGGACATGGTGCTCCTTTGACGGAGAGGGGTTCTTGGCGTGTCAGCCGGGGTCGCCCGGTCAGACGCTGTGCCTATCGGCCGGAGCGCCCTTCAGGTTGCGGGAGGCCAAGGTAAAGGATTGGCAAATCAGGTTTGCCGCGTGAGCCCTCAAACTGGGCATTTACCACCGGTGGTTGACCTGTACCGGAGAAGTCGAAACGGCCCGCTGCCAGCGGCGTTCGCCCGCTCGTGTTCACCCCTCGCAGTGACCGTCACCCGGGCGACCACGCACCCGCACGATGGACCGGCTTCCCTCCCACGGGTGAGCGTGGGTACTAGTGACCGGCGTCGAGCAGCAGCCGTACGGGGCCCTGCGAGGAGTCGCCGCCCTTGGCGTCGCCCGCCCCCGTACGGCGCCAGCCCTCCCGGGAGCGGTCGGCGCTCCACTCGCGTCCTCCGTAGGAGATCCGCGCGATGTGCAGCCCTTCGGCGTTGGCGACCGCCCAGTGCGCCAGCTCCCAGCCCTGACGGCGGCCTGGCGCCGGAACCGACACCGCCGGCTGCGCCTCGGCGTGTGCGGCCGGACGCACGCCGTGCGCGCTGCCGCCGCCCGCCGCCGAGCCGACGCTGCCGTCGCCCGCCGCCGACGTGCCGACGCTGCCGCCGCCGTCGGCGAGCACGTCCCGCCCGAACTCCCGGGTCAGCCGCTCCCGCACGCGCGCGGGATCGCCGCCCTCACCGGTCTCACGCGCGCCCGCCGTGCAGGTGAGCGCGGCGGCCTCCCGGCCGGTGAGCGCGGCCGTGAGCAGGCTCGCGTTCGTCTCGTGCTTGGCGTACGCCTGGGGGTAGCCGCTGCGCTGCACCCGCTGGGCCGCCACGGTCAGCGGCAGCCGCGAGTACCCGGGAATGTCGACCAGGTGGTCGTAGAACTTCCCCACCGCGTAGACGGGATCGCTGATCTGCTCGACCGTGCCCCAGCCCTGCGAGGGGCGCTGCTGGAAGAGGCCGACCGAATCCCGGTCCCCGTGGGTGATGTTGCGCAGCTGGGACTCCTGCATGGCGGTGGCCAGCGCTATCGTCACGGCCCGTTCCGGCAGCCCGCGCTGGGAGGCCACGGCGGCGATCGTCGCCGCGTTGGCCGCCTGCACCGGCTTGAGCTCGTAGCGCGGCGAACCGGCCGAGCCGCCGCCTGCGCCACGGGCCGTGCACACCGCGGCGTCCTGGCCCGTCATCCCGCGCACCGCCATATAGGCGACGACGGTGAGCAACACGACGCAGGCCACAGAGATCCTGAGCAGCATGCCGCGGCCCGTCGCACGGCTGGTGCGTGCGGGCGCGCGCGAGGGGCGGTCCGGTCCGAAGAGGGGCACGCGCACCAAGGTAGCCGCTGGAGGAGACACCACCTCCCGCCCGGGCCGCGCCGCGCGGCGCGGCCACCGTAGGGTGGTCCCATGAGCGACAGCGCACTCGACCTCCAGCAGGACGCCGCCCGGCTCACCGCGCGGCTGGTGGACTTCCCCTCGGAGAGCGGGACCGAGAAAGCGCTGGCGGACGCCGTCGAGGAGGCACTGCGCGCGCTGCCGCACCTGCGGGTGACGCGGCACGGCAACAACGTCGTCGCCCGCACCGACCTCGGCCGCCCCGAACGCGTCATCCTCGCGGGGCACATCGACACCGTCCCGATCGCCGACAACCTGCCCTCCCGGCTCGACGACGACGGCATGCTGTGGGGCTGCGGCACCAGCGACATGAAGTCCGGCGTCGCCGTGCAGCTGCGCATCGCCGCGACCGTGCCCGAACCCAACCGCGACCTCACGTTCGTCTTCTACGACAACGAGGAGGTCGCCGCCCACCTCAACGGCCTCGGCCACATCGCCGACGCCCACCCCGACTGGCTGGCCGGCGACTTCGCCGTCCTGCTGGAAGGCTCCGAGGCCGAGGTCGAGGGCGGCTGCCAGGGCACCCTCAGGGTCCACCTGCGGACCCGGGGGGTGCGCGCGCACTCGGCACGCGGCTGGATGGGCGCCAACGCCATCCACGCGGCGGGACCGATCCTCGGGCGCCTGGCGGCCTACGAGCCGCGGCGGCCCCTGATCGACGGCTTGGAGTACCACGAAGGCCTCAACGCCGTCCGCGTGGAAGGCGGAGTGGCGGGCAACGTCATCCCGGACCTGTGCACCGTCACCGTCAACTACCGCTACGCGCCCGACCGCGACGAACAGCAGGCGCTCGACCACGTGCGCGAGGTCTTCGCCGATTGCGGCGTCGACGAGTTCGAGGTCGACGACAGCTCCCCCGGCGCCCTGCCGGGCCTCTCCCACCCGGCCGCCCGCGCCTTCCTCGCGGCCGTCGGCGGCCGGCCGCGCCCCAAGTACGGCTGGACCGACGTGTCCCGCTTCAGCGCACTGGGAGTGCCCGCCGTCAACTACGGCCCCGGCGACCCGAAACTCGCCCACAAGAGGGACGAGCGGGTGGACACCGCGCTCATCACCCGATGCGAGGAGCGGCTACGCCGCTGGCTCACCAGCTGACACCGCACCGCCGGCGCCGCCCGGACCCTCCGCGGCCCTAGCGGCGCACCGGGACCCTCCGTGATACCGCCAATGCGTTCGGCGGGTGGGCCGCGAACGGAAGCAGCGGCGGCGGGCGGACGAAGAGTGTCCCGGCCCTCGTCCATGGGCAGGCGGCCCGTCGGCAGGTGAGCCTGGCGGCGCACCGGCGGCGTCCACGGGCCGCCGAAGCGTGCCGGCGGCGTCACAGCGCCCGCGTGCCGCCCTGCCGGGCAGTCGGGCCCGTCCTTCCGTCCGCGACTCAGGCCGGGCGGCGGGCAGGCCGATGGCGGGCCGTCCGTCACCTCGCGGTCAGCCGGCCGTCGTCTCGCGGCCGTGCGATTTCCCAACGTCCTTCCCCGCCGTCCGCCTACCCTGAACGGGAAAGATCGCAGACGGAAAGAGAGCCGTACATGACCGACAAGAGCGGCAGGGAGCCGAAGGAACAGCGCCTGGGCCCCGTCGTGCGCCGCCGCGAACAGGTACAGCCGGGGACCACCGATCAGCGGCTGCTGGACACCGCGGGCCCCTCCGACTTCATCCACCAGGACCCCTGGCGGGTGATGCGCATCCAGTCCGAGTTCGTGGAGGGCTTCGGCGCCCTGGCCGAACTCGGCCCCGCCATCAGCGTCTTCGGCTCCGCCCGCACCCCCAAGGACGCGCCTGAGTACGACAAGGGCATCCGGATCGGCAAGGCACTGGCCGAGGCCGGGTTCGCGGTCATCACCGGCGGAGGCCCGGGGGCCATGGAGGCAGCCAACAAGGGCGCACTGGAGGCGGGCGGCACCTCGGTGGGGCTGGGCATCGAGCTCCCCTTCGAACAGGGCATGAACCCGTACGTCGACATCGGCATCAACTTCAGGTACTTCTTCGTCCGCAAGACGATGTTCGTCAAATACGCCAGCGGTTTCGTCGTCCTGCCCGGCGGCCTGGGCACCCTGGACGAGCTGTTCGAAGCGCTGACCCTCGTGCAGACGCAGAAGGTCACCCGCTTCCCGATCGTGCTGTACGGCACCGAGTACTGGAAGGGCCTCGTCGACTGGGTCCGCGGCTCGGTCGTCGGCACCGGCAAGGCGTCCGAACGCGACCTGGAACTCTTCCACGTCACGGACGACATCGACGAGGCGGTCACACTGGTCACCAAGGAGGTCGGCGGCTAGGCCGTTTCTGATGGCTCTTGGTGGTGGATCGGTGTGGTGCGGGGCAGGTGTCCTGCATGGTGCGACGGCATGAGCTGAGTGATGCGCAGTGGCAGAAGATCGAGCCGTTATTGCCGGTCAATGGCAGGCCAGGTGGGCAGTGGGCCGATCACCGGAGGGTGATCAACGGGGTGCTGTTCCGTGCCCGCACGGGTGTGCCCTGGCCTGACCTGCCCGAGCGGTACGGCCCCTGGCAGACGGTCTATGAGCGGCACCGCCGCTGGTCGGCGGACGGGACATGGCAGCGGATCCTGGCCACGCTGCAGATCGAGGCCGATGCCGTCGATCCCGACGGCACGCGGGAGCGGGGCCTGGAGAAGGAGTGGGCGGTCAACGTCGATTCCACCACCTGCCGTGCGCATCAGCACGCGGCAGGCGCACGGCACCGGCCACCGCGGGACTTCCCGCAAAAGGGGGCGGTGCGCGTGGGGAAGCCGATGGGCGGGAGGCGTTGGGGCGCTCGCAGGGCGGGCTGACGAGCAAGGTCCACCTCCTGGCGGATGACCGGGCCCGCCCGCTGGCCTGGCGTACCTCTCCGGGCCAGCGGGGCGACAGCCCGATGTTCGTCCCCGTCCTGGAGGAGTTACGGATCCGGCGTCGTGGCCGGGGTCGCCCCCGCAGCCGCCCGGACCGGGTACGCGGGGACAAGGCTTACTCCAGCCGCGACAACCGCGCCTATCTGCGGCGACGGGGCATCAAAGCGACCATCGCCCAGCCTGATGACCAGCGGGCCAACCGTCGGCGGCAGGGACGGGACGGCGGTCGCCCACCGGCCTTCGACAAGACCCAGTACCGCCGCCGCAGTGCCGTCGAGCGGTGCGTCAACAAGTGGAAGCAGTACCGCGCGGTGGCCAGCCGCTACGACAAGCGCGACTACATCTTCAACGGCACACTCGCCGTCACAGCGATCAACATCTGGCTCCGCGACACCGTCCAAGAGCCATCAGAAACGGACTAACCGGCCGGCTCGCGCAAGACCAGAAACGCGAGCCCGTCAGCGTCGTGCCGCTCCGCCTGCTCCCAGCCCTCGGTGAGCAGGGCGAGTTCGTCCTCGTCCAGGGCGATGTGCCGCCGCTCCTCGGGGGTGTTCGCCGTGACCGGGGTGATGACCACCAGGGCGCCGCCGGGCCGCAGCCGTGCGGCCAGATCGCGCACCACGCGGGTGCGGTCGCCCACGAAGGCGAGCATCAGCCGCATGGTGATCAGGTCGTAGCCGTCGTCGCGCAGCTCGGCCGGATCGTCGTGCTCGATGTCGAGGCAGAGCCACCGCACTTCGTCGGCGCGCTCGTGCTCCTTGCGGGCCCGGGCCAGGGCGCCTTCGGCGAAGTCCACGGCGTCGACGTCGTAGCCGAGGCCGGCGAGGTGGGCGGCGAGTTCGCCGGTGCCGCAGCCCACATCCAGCGCCCGGGCGCCGTCGGGGGCGGGTGCGTGCCGGGCGAGTAGACCGCGCTCCACGTCGCGTAGCGGCCGGAAGCCGCGGCCCTCGTCGTAGTGCTGCGACCAGTCGGATCGGTCGTATGCCACAGGTGCGCTCCTCGTCGGTGGGGTGGACAGGGCCTTCAGCGGTGGTTGTCGGCGCGCAGGCGCGCCAGGGTGCGGCGCCCGCGCTCCAGCAGTTCGGGGTCGCCGTGAGTGGCGCCGTAGGAGATGCCGGAGAGGGCGTCGAGGGCCGAGTCGGCGGCCAGGTGTTCTTGTTCGGCCGGAGTGAGTGTGCGGCCGTAACCGGCCAGGAAGGCGTCGTACAGGTCCGGCCGTCCGGCCCAGGCGTCGGAGAGGCGTACCAGGTCCCGGATGGCGGGTCCGGGCTCGCTGCGTTCGAAGTCGATTACCGCGAGGCTGCCGTCATCGGCGCACAGGAGATTGCGGAGCTGGAAGTCCCCGTGCGTCGGAACGCACTCCAGGGGAGTCAGTTCCTTCGCGTGCTCCACCAGGGAGCGGAGGAAGTCCTCCTCGCCCGGTGCGAGATGGAGGTGTGCTGCACGAAGATGCCGATCCACCTTTCCCAGCCGCGCTTCCCCGTCGGCCGGGGAAGGCTGCGCGGGCGCACTGCGGTGGATGGCCGCGGCGAGGACGCCGATCCGGCGGAAGTGGCGCCGCTGTTCCTCGGGCGGCTGCACGGCGCCGTGCAGGGGGCGGCCGGGCACGGCGGTGACGACGATGGCCCGCAGCCGGGCGTCGGCGGCCACCAGCCGGGGTGCGGCCCCGCCGAGGCGCGGGGCCCAGGTGCGGTAGGCGTCCACCTCCCGCTGGTGAAAGCGGTCGCTCTGGTGAATCTTGACGAACCACGTGCCCCCCGTTGCGCTGCGAGCCCGCCACACCTGGCTGCCCTCCCGAGCCCAGGAGGTGTCCGTCCACTCTGCGATGCGCCCGACCGCCTGTTCCGCCAAGCGTCGCACCTGCGGCTCCGGGGCGCGCGATTCTGCCGCCGCTTCCGTGGCGGGGATGAGGCGGAGGCGGTCCTGCTCGGGAACGTGGGCGACCGCGTCGCCGGGCTGCTGGAAGTGCACCGCGAGCTGGGCGCCTCGGCGGTAGGCGTCCAGCCCGGCGCGGCAGTACGCCACCATCGGGGCGGCTAGATCGTCCAGGCGGAACCAGCTCATGGCATCGCGTACCTGCGGCTCCCGAACACGCGGCGTGCCTCCCCAGCGCCGGACTTCGAAGAAGAAGCCGGTGCGCGCAGCTCCGCCCGGGCTGCGGTGGTGCACGGTGACGGCGGCCCGCACGTCCGCCGGGCCGATGTCGATCCCTGTCTCCTCCCGGGCCTCGCGTACCAGGGCGGTGACGACGTCTTCGTGCGGGCCGTCCAGGTGGCCGGAGGGCAGGTGCCAGAGCCCGGAGGCATACACCGGCCCGGCCCGGCGCGAGAGCAGGATCTCTGGGCAGGCGGTGTCGCCGCGACGCAAAATCAGGTGGACGTCAACCGGCTCGCTGTGGCGCTTGTGTTCGCTCACGACGCGCCCCTTCCCCGCATGCTCGTGCCTCCCCACGTGCTCGTGCCTCCCCGCATGCTCGTGGCTCTCTTCGTCGGTGCGGACGGGGCGGGGCGCGGTGGGGCCGCCCGGCGGAGCACACCTGGCCGGATTCCCGCCGTGGAAGCTGTCCAACCTGCGGCGTAGTCGGGGTTGCCGGTCACGGTGAACCGGACCTGCCCGCACAGGCAGCCGCCGGAGCGTGGGGTGTCCGCGGAAACCTCGTTCATGTCGTGATCTCCTGGTAGCTCTCGGGGGGTTCGGATCTGCGGGAGGGTGCGTTCGGCGACCGCATTCGCCGGTTGCCGGGGTGTTCACGTCCAGCCCATCTCCGTGTAGAGGCGCCCGGCACGGATGCCGTCGATGGCGGTACGGGTGTACGGGACGATCTGCTCGGGGAGCTGGTCGGGATCCCAGAAGCGCCAGCCGGTGCACCGGTCGGGCTCTCTCACTTCCGGTGTCCCGGACCATGACCGGGCGCGGAAGATCATCTGCACGCAGCCCGAGCAGCACGCGCCCTTGGGCGTCCTCCAGATGGAGATGCGCCCCGACGACGTTCAGCACGGTCCCCTCCGGCGCTTTCGCCGAGGAGCCGCCAGCGGGGACCGGCGCATCGAGGGCGACGGCATGCGTGCGCGCGGCGTGGTGGCGGCGCACGAGGTCGAGGGTGGTGGGGCTGATCCGCAGTCGGGGGAGAACGTCGGGGGCGAACCAGGCCAGCATCACGCCCTCGGTCAGGGTGAGGTCGGCGGGGTCGCCGTTCCACCGGCCCGCGTAGATCTCGATGGGGACCGTCGTGCCGTCGCTGCCGCGGGCTTCTTCGGTGGCGAACGGCGTGAGCTCGGGCACATGGAGGTCTGCTTCTTCCCGCAGCTCCCGGCGGACGGTCTCCTCCAAGGACCGGTCCTGCGCTTCCCGGCCTCCTCCCAGCAGCGACCAGGCCCCCGGCTCCCAGATGCCGGGGACGTCATCGCGCAGGTGCAGGAGGTACTGGCCTGTGTCGTTGTAAATCAACGCCGAGGCGTTCACCGGGCCCCGCCTGGCGGGGGCCGGGGGGGCCGAGTTTGAGGAGTTTCTCGCGCAGCGTCGGCGAGGTGACGCGGTCGGTCGGGCGCCACTCCCACCCGGAGACCTCCTCGGCCTGCGGGGTGAGGGCTACCTCGCTGTCGTCGAGCCGGAAGAGGTAGCGCAGGTCGTAGTGCTGGTGGGCCGGTTCGTTCTTGGCCGGGTTGGCGTCGATGTCGTGCACGTCGATGTCCACGGGCACGTCGTCGTAGCCCGGCCAGGGGGCCACGACGCCTGCCGGGATGCCGGTCTCTTCGTGCAGTTCGCGCAGGGCCGCGGCGGCGAGGGTCTGGTCTTCGGGCTCGGTGTGGCCGCCGGGGGCGGGGACCTTCCCGCTGGCGCGGTGGTGGATGTGCAGCACCCGGCCGACCTCGTCGACCAGGATCGCGCCGCAGGTCATGTGGCCGGGGAGGGTGGCACGGCTGGTCGGATCGGCGGGGCGGTCGAGTGCCGTCAGGAGCGCGGCGAGCGCGGCGCGTTCACCCGGGTGGCGCTCCAGGTACGCCTCGACGCTGGTGCGGATGTGCGAGCGGCTGGGCGGCATGTCATCACCTCGGAGTCGGCAGGACGGGACGTGCGGCGCGGGGGAGCCGGGCGGGTCTTGGAGAGGGTCACCGGGGCTCCTCGGACGTGAGGGTGACATTGCGCCGAGGTGCGGGGAGGGCGATGCGGTACTGGGCGGCCTGCGCTTCGTACATGCCGTGGTAGAGGCCGCCGGCGGTCATGAGCTGCTCGTGGCTGCCGTGTTCGGCGACGCACCCGTGGTCCAGGACGTAGATGTGGTCGGCGGAGGCGGTCGCGGCGAGCCGATGGGTGATCAGCACGACGGCGGTGCCGTCACCGGCCACGGATCGCAGCCGCTCGAAGGCGTCGATCTCGGCGTGCGGGTCCAGCGCACTGGTGGGCTCGTCGACCAGGAGGAACGGGGCGTCGCGGTAGCGGCTGCGCGCGTTGCCGAGCTTCTGCCACTGTCCGCCCGAGAGCTGTACACCGCGTTCGTAGCCCTTGAAGACGATGGAGTCCCACCCGTGGTCCAGGCCCTCGATCAGGCCTGCCACGTCGGCGGCTCGCGCCGCGCCCTTGACCTTGGCCATGTCACGGGGGCGGTCGCCGGCGCCGACGGCGATGTTCGCGGCGGCCGTCATCTGCCAGCGCGGGAAGTCCTGCGCCAGCAGTCCGATGGAGGCGAAGACCTGGGAGCGGTCAGCCTCCCGCACTTCCACCCGCTGCCCGTCCGGCCCCACCCACCACACTTCTCCTTCGCCGGGCAGCAACAGCCCAGCCAGGACTTTGGCCAGCGTGGTCTTGCCGGAACCGTTCGCGCCGACCAGGGCCGTCACCTCGCCCCGGCGCACGGTGAGGTTCACCCCGCGGAGCGAGGGTGTGGTTGCCCCCGGGTAGGTGAAGGAGACGTTCTCGATCTGGATGGACCGCAAGGGAGTGGGCAACGGCGTCCCCGACGTGGGGATGGCGTGCTGCGCGGCAAGTTCGGTGGCCCGCTCCGTGTCGCCGAGCTGCAGCATCTCCTCGTACATGCGGTTGACCTGGTGCACGAGGGAGGTGAGCCGGGCGGTGGAGTTGCGGATGGCGACCACGGCGGTGCCGCCCACGGCCAGCGCCAGTCCGCCGCTGGTCAGCAGCCACCACAGCACGCCGTAGCAGCCCAGCGACGCCAGGCCGGAGAACGCGCCGGCCACCAGGTCGGTCCGCGCCTGGGCGCGGGCCAGGCGCCGCTGCTCGGTCTCCATCAGCCCCGACATCTCCTCGTACCCGCGCAGCAGCAGCGAGCCCGCCGAGTGCGCCCGGATCTCCCCGGCGGCGTGCGACATCGTCAGGTACTGCAACAGCGTGGCCACCGCCCGGCGATGGTCGATCCAGTGCAGCCGCGAGATGTATTCGCGGCGGGCGGAGCGCACGGCTCCCCAGCCCTTGGGCAGGGCGATGACCAGCAGCATCGGCAGGAGAGCCCAGTGCAGCGAGGCGAGCACGACGGCGGCGGCCACCATGCTGATCACCACGTTGGCGACACCCACGGACAGGCTGAGCATCCGCCGGGCGGAGTCGGTGCCGAACTTGCCGGCCTCCAGGTGCCGCTGTACGTCCGGCACTTCGGTCGCCTCGACCTCGACCCGGGTGACGGCCGTGTAGTACCGGGCGGAGACCGCTCGCTCGACCTGCGGTTCCAGCCGCCCGGACATCGCCGTGGACCAGGCAGACAGGAGGGCCGTCGCCATGGACAGGACGGTCAGCACCAGCAGTGCGGGCACCGACTGCTGGAGCTTGTCGGCGGTCGGCCCGTCGGCGAACAACTGGGTGAGCACGCCGTTGACGGCCACCAGGCCGAACCCGGCGGTCAGGCCCTGCCCGATCTGCGAGACCACCAGACCGGCCAGCGCCCGCGGGTCCGCGCTCCACCCGGCCCGCAGCACCACGCCCACCATGCGCGGCAGCGCTACGGCCATCTGCCCGAACCGCATGCGCGCGAGCGCCCCTTCGTGCTCGATGTACGCCTGGCTCCCGCGCAGACGCCCGCCGAACAGCTCACGCTCCGCCGCCGAGATCCCGTGCGCGCCGTCCTGCTGCCCCTTCATGCCGCTGCCCTCCTCACCCAGGAACTCCCCACCGGGGAGGAGAAGCGGGCCCAGCCACGCCGGTCGCTGCCGGGCTCCCCTTGACGCGGGAGGGAGCTGCCGGCGACCGCGTCAACACAAGGCCACGGGTCCACAGCGCGCAGTCCAGCCAAGCGCCGATGTTCGATTCTGGTGAGGCTGGGCGCTGGAACGGGCCGGTTTGCCACGGTGTCCTCCAGATGGGCGCACGAGGGGTACTGGTGCTCCAAGAACAGGGCTGAAACGGGTGCCGTTACGGGTAGGTGCTGGACAAAAGTTCTAGAAAGCGGTGCTGCGCCCGGCATGGCGGGCTCGTGGGATGCCGGGGTCATTCGAACGGAGGGCGGTCACCTCTGTGGGGGATTGCCCAGCTCGCGGGCCAGGGCTGAGCGTGAGCCGGGCGGATCCCGCTCCGCGGGCCAGGGCGGAGCGGGATCCGCCCGGCTCACGCTTGGAGGCTGCGGACGCCTTGTACCCCCGCACACGTCTTGTGGAGCTGCCCGTGTCGCTCCCCCTCGCACGCTTCCGGGCACTCGACCCCGTCGTCGTGGCGCGTGCCCGCGCTCTGGCACGGGTGGTGGCCCGTGGCGATCAGCAACGCGGAGACCTCCAAACGCGCTCGCGGAGTACGCGGTCGTCCGTGGACCGCGCCGTGAACCCGGCCCGCGTTGCCGGTTGCCACATGGCACACAAACGGGCCGAGAACGGGCTTGACGATCCTCGTTCGCTGGCGATGCCGGCATGGCAAACCCAGAACGAGCTCGCAAGCGCGCTCGATGCGCGGTCCTCCGGGGAGTTCAGACACCCGCAGGTCGTCCGTTAGGTTCCGTCTGATAGTTGATCTTGTGGGGCGTGGTGAGCTGCTTGTGGGGCGTGGTGAGCTGACGGATGCGGCGTGGGGGTGGATGGCGCCTTCGCTGCCGCGTATGCACGGCTGCGGGCGGCTGTGGCGGGACCAACGTGACCTGCCGCCTTCCTCCACCTGTACTGGATGCCAGTCAATCGCCGTAGTGCATAAGTAACTCACACGTGTACACAAGGGAATGAAAGCGTGGAGGAGGGACATGTGTGGCAGCGAACTGTGTGACCAAGTCGCCTTCCGAGGCTGGGGGGTTCGGCTCATGGTCTGCGCCTTGAGAAAGCTATTCTTGTATGCGTTGTCGCCGTACGGCCCTTGCCGCGTCCGCTGCTTCTGTCGCTCTGGTGGCAGGGGCCGCGCTCGCGGCGTCCCCGCACGCTGTGGCTGAGTCCGGGGCGGTGCCGCGCGCTGCCGCTCCGTCTCCCCCGTCGCCCGTGCTGCTCAACCGGACGGTCTATCTGGATCATTACCAGACCGGCCTGTCCCTCGGTCCGGACGGTTGGGACACGGCCCATGACCGGCAGGTCGATGGCTACCACCTGGCCGACGACCCCGCTCACGAGGCCGGGTACCGCTGGTACATCTCCGCCACCCCAGAAGGCGGCGGGGGCCTGCGCATCCGTAACACTCCCGGCGCGAGCCCTCGCCAGGGGCGGTGCATGGAAGCCGTACCGACGGACCACAGCGGCCTGAAGCGCAAAGCGCTGATCTGGCTCAAGCCCTGCGACTCCGACAATCCCAACCAGCGCTGGTACGTCAACACCAACGGCGTGCCGGACGGAACCTTCACCCTCTCCCCCCAGGGCCACCCGGACCTGGCCGTGGGCCCGGACTACAACGCCGGCGTCTACCCAGGCGACGACTGGCACACCCGTCTGGACACCCGTGGCCCCTACCTCGGTCAGGTCTGGCGCACCCGCGCCGCCCCGACCGCCGGCTGATCGGTTGCGGCGGGGCTGCTCTTGTTCGCCCTGTTCCGGGCGAGCGGCAGCCCAGGGGGCGAGAGGCGACCGCTCACGCCTGCACTCAGTTGTCTCGGCTGGCCGGTGAACACCGGCACGTTCGCGCCCGGGAGGCATCCACCCGCTCCTCACCCACCGCGACGGAATCACGCTTCTTACGTTGCTCCGGCGTCGGCTCCTCCCAAGTCGGCGACCCGTAAGGAGATGAAATGTTCCAATGCACGGAGGCTGTTGGCGTTGTAGCGGCGCTCGTGGTGGCCGCGATCCCGTCAACCATGTCCGTCCATGCCTTTGCGGATGAGCCTGCCTCATCGCAGGGACGCACGACTGCGTGCCGCAGGAAGCCCCACCCACCTCTACCGGTATGAGGACAAGGAGTTTCGGGGTCCTCACATGCGGGAGAGCCACAACAGCGGCATTGAGTACGGCGAGTGCCTGAAGACCTTCGGCAGGACCATCGAGGGCCGTTTCAGCTACCACGACGACATGGGCACCACGGCCAGCTCGAGGATGAGGTGTTCGTGGAGGACGGCGAACTCGCGCACTGCCCCAGCGCCAAGTGCGATGAGCTGGCCCACTACGACCCTCAGCAGAGCAACAGGTCTGCAAGGCCCCGGTGCGCCGGGCCTTGCAGACCGCCCCAGCCGATAGCGGAGCCGACCGAGACCCACTGCAGGCCGAGGCGGGTCACTCCAGCAGTTCGAGCTCTCGCCCGCCCGGGCACGGGGCCGGTCGCGGGCTGGACTTGACAGGCGCACGATCTTGGTTGGCTTGGCGGAGCCAGAGGGTGAGCGAGGCCAGTTCGAGGGCGTCGAAGACGGGCGAGCGGCCACCTCGGGAGCCCCGGCGGAGCCGGTTGGCCTGCTGGTCTTACGCGCGTTGATCGTGGAATCCACCGAAACAGTCCACTCGCCCGCACCGTTGCGGGCCCGCCCGCCAGGGCCCATACCGTTCAGGCAGATCCCGCCCCGGCGCGCCCGTACGCAACCGCCACAGCACCCCGTTGACCACCTGCCGATGATCCCGTCACGGCCGCCCACCCCCCATCAGCCAGGGGAAGTAGCGGCTCTATCCTGCTCCCACGCCCCCATCCGTCAACTCACCACGGTGGAAGACGGTGGTCGGGCAGGTGTCGGGGTCCGTTTCCACGAACAGTTCGGGATTGTTCGGAGTGCCGCCGATCTCCAGGTACTGCGGCTCAGCGGGCATCCCTTGCTCGGGTATGCCGTGGAGGAAATCGAGTTTGACCTGGCGGAACCCCTCTCCACCGGTGGTTTCCTCCTTGCGGAACTCCCAGGTTCCCTCGCCCTGGAACCCCTTGCCGACAGGGCCGTCCTCGTCCATGTCCTCCAGCGAGACCGGCCAGCTTTGCACCCGCACCGTGCCGACCTGGGCGGTACGCCCTTCGGGATACTGGGTGGAGGCGTAGCCAAGAGTGAAGCGCATGCCGTTCGGGCCCTGGTAGCCGCCGTGCAGGTCGCCGGCTCGCACCGTGGTGCTCGACTTCGGACACGGGCCGGAGGTGTCGTCCAGGACGGTGCACGAGGTGAGGGTGGCCAGACAGCAGGCGGCCACCGTGGCCGCCTGCTGTCTGGCCCTGGTAGCCGCCGTGCAGGTCGCCGGCTCGCACCGTGGTGCTCGACTTCGGACACGGGCCGGAGGTGTCGTCCAGGACGGTGCACGAGGTGAGGGTGGCCAGACAGCAGGCGGCCACGGTGGCCGCCTTGCGTGCCGCCG
>NZ_JASKYT010000143.1:0-17036 GCF_041028275.1 Streptomyces sp. PU-14G | reverse complement strand
CTCCGGGTCCCCCGCTTCGTCGGCGGCTCCCGCCTCCTCGGCCGACCCGGTGTCATCGGCGGACTCTCCGGGAGGCCCCGGCTCCCCGAGCTGGGCCTCCGCGTCGGCTCCCGCGCCACCGTCGGACGCGGTGCCGCCGGACGCGTCATCGCCGGACGCGGTGCCGGCGGATGCTGCCGTCCCGTCCGGCGCGGTTCCGTCCGGTGCGTCGCCGGCGGCCCGAGGCTCCCGGGTGGGTTACATCTCCCCGGTGACGGAGGCGGAATCGGAGGCCTCCACGGTTGCCGAGGCGCACGCGGCGACTGTCGGTGAGCCCTCCTCGGCCGCCGCCCCACCGTCGGGTGCGGCGCCGCCGTCGGCCTCGCCTCCAACGGCTCGTCGGCGCCGGGGACGTACGGCCCTCGTCCTCACCGTCGCCGTCGCGGCGCTGGCCGGTGCGGGAGTGGCGGCGGTGAAGTTGAGGCCGGACGAACCGAAGAAGCCGGACGAGACGCTCGTACACGACGCGAGTGGACGTATCAGCATGAGAATACCGGCGGACTGGGCGAGCGAGGTGACGGGTGACGGCTGGAGTCCGTCGTCGATCGGCCTGCCGGCCGACCATGCTCCCGGGGTGCTCGTCGCGGAGGACGTGAAGGGCTGGAAAGACCTCACCTCGAAGACGAGCGGGGTCTTCGTCGGCCTCGGTGGCGGCAGCGGGGACAGCGGCGGCAAGGAGAACGGTACGGACGACGCCAAAGACCCCAACGACCCCAAAGACGCCAACAACGCGAACGGCGCGGACGGCGCGAACGGTGCGAATGCCGATTCCGGGCCGTCCGCTGACGAGTTGGCGGACAAGGTCGGAGCGATCAGTCACCGCACTGCCTGCCAGGACGCGGCGAGCCGCACCTACAAGGGCGAGGACTGGCAGGGGCGCATCCGTACCTGGTCCTCCTGCGCCTCCTCGGGCATATCGCTGGAGGAGATCAGCCTGACCCCCCGGCACAAGGGCAAGCCGCCGGTGTACGTGCAGATCCGCTGCGGCGAGGACTGCGTGGCCAGGACGGACAAGGTGCTGGACAGCCTGAAGGTGAGCGGCTCGTCGGACAACTGAACGCGGGCTGTGCGCGGCTGTACGCGGGCCGTACGTCGCGGTGCTGCACGCGGCTGTGCGCGGCTGTGCGCGGCTGTACGGCGCGGTGCGCGGCTGTACGTGCTGTGCGCGGCCGGCCACGGCCGATTGCGGTCGGGTGAGGCTGCCCGGTCGGGCACGGTGGCGCCCGGCCGAGGGCAGCCGGAAATGCCCACGCGTGCCCCTGCTGTCCCGCCCGTGTCCGGCGAGTGGACCCGGGGCGAAAAAATTTCCCCGCGACCGTGAACTTTCTCGCGGAGCCGGCCATCGAACGGTGTGTACGGCGCAGGAGCTCGGGGTGCACGCTGGTGAGGGCCGGACGGCATCCCGGGCGGCCGAACGACCGCGAGACGCGTGACCAGGGAGTGACGGCAGCCATGACACAGCGCCAACACGTGACAGGCGAACGGGTCGTGCACGAGACGACGGGGACGGCCTCCGTTTCGGGGGGCGCCGGACACCGCCCCCGGAGCCGAGCGGCCCGCGTCGCGGCCGGAGCGACGGCGGTGCTGGCTGCTGGGGCACTGCTGGTGGGGTGTGGCGGCGGAGACCAGGACGCGGAGGACGGGGCGCCGAAGAAGGTCAGCGGCGAGGCGGCGCCGGCCGGAGGCGACTCCGACAAGGGCAAGGAAGGTGACGGCAAGGGAGGCGACCAGGGGGACAGCGGCAAGGGCGACACGGACGGTGCCTCGAAGGGCGGCTCCGGCGGGTCCGATTCCGGTGCGAAGGGTTCATCGGGTTCGTCCGACTCGTCCGGGTCCTCTTCGTCGGGTACGGCAGGCGGGGACTCGAGCGCAGGCGGGACACACTCGGGCTCGGGTTCCGGCTCCCGCTGCGCCACCGGGGACCTGCGGGCGTCGTTCGGTCCGAACCACCCGGGCGCGGGCCAGCAGAACTACTCCCTTGTGTTCACGAACAAGTCGGACGCCACCTGCACCGTGCGCGGCTACCCCGGCCTGGCCTTCGTCAACAGTGCGGGCGAGGAGATCTCCATCGATCCGAACCGGACCGGCGGCCAGGTGCGTACGGTCACGCTGGCGCCCGGGAAGAGCGCGTGGGCGCCGCTCTCCTACTCCAACCCGGAGATGACCGGCGTACCGACGGTGAAGCCTTCCGCGGCGAAGGTCACCCCGCCCGACGAGCACGCTTCCCTCACCGCGCCGTGGTCGGGCGGCGAGGTCACCAAGAGCGGGACGGCTTCCGTCCCGAAGATCGGACCGCTGGCCCCGGGCACGGGCGGCTGACCGCACCTGCCGCACGGGGTGACCGCTGCGGGCGGTCGCCGACGGGCTGACCGCTGCGGTCAGCCGCACGGGCGGGCCGTCGGACGGACGGCGGAGCGTTCCCCTGACCACGGGACGACGCCGCGTCCGGGACCGGAGGAACGCCCCTCGCCGACGGCGGCGCCCGGCTCCACGGGAGGGTGCCGGGCGCCGTCCGTCCTGTCCGGTGGCCTGCCCGCGTGCCAATCGGCGCGGCCACCCGCCGCAGGCCGTTTCCGGCCGGTCCGGTCGCACGGTCCCGTACCCCCGACCCGACCACGCCCGAGTGGCCCGGCGTGCGCAGGCGGGCCAGATTGAGAGCGTGCAGGAGAGACGGACAGGCCGACCGGCGAGCCGGAGCCGACGAACGGGCCGGAGCCCGACCCGGGGGGAGGGCGAGGCGGAGCCGAGGGACGGGTACGCGGACAGCGTGGGGCGGCTGCGGCGCTTGGCGCGGCTGCTCCCCGCCGCTCTGTTCGCCCTGGGCCTCGTCCTGGAACTGGCGACGCCGCCGAACGTGACGGTCTCGGCGCCTTTCGCGGCCACACCACTGGCGGCAGCCGCCCTGCTGTCCTTCCGCGGCACCGTCATCGCCGGTGTCGGCTCCTCGGGTGCCGTCGTCCTGCTGACCTGGCTGCACGACGAGGCGGGGCCCGACATCGAACCCGAAGCCCGGTCCATCACCATTGTGACCGTCTCCGCGCTCGCCGTGGGCGTCAACTACGTGCTGCGCCGCAGCGGCGAGCAGCTGGCCTCGGCCCGTGTCGTCGCCGAGGCCGTACAGCTCGCGGTTCTGCCCACTCCGCCCACCCGCGCGGGCGGTCTGGTGTTCGCCACCCGGTACCGCGCCGCACAGACGGACGCCCGCATCGGTGGTGACTTCTACGCCGTCGAGGAGACCCCGTACGGCGTACGGCTGCTCCTCGGAGACGTACGCGGCAAAGGCCTCGGCGCGGTCGAGGCCGTGGTCATCGTGGTGGGCGCGTTCCGTGAGGCGGCCGAACAGGAAGAAACACTCGCCGACGTCGCGGCCCGCCTCGACCGCGCCCTCCAGCGGGAAGGACGGCGGCAGCTCGGCACCGCGCGGTTCGAGGGCTTCACGACCGCGGTCCTGGCCGAGATCCCCACCCATCCGGACGGCCCCGGTACGCCACGTGGGGCAGCACCGCAGGGCGCCGCCGAAGGCCCCGTACTGCGCCTCGTCAACCGCGGCCACCCCGGCCCCGTCCTGCTCCGCCACGGCCGCACGACCCTCCTGGAGCCGGACGAACCCGCGCTCCCACTCGGCATGACGGAGCTGGGCGTGTGGCCCGACGAGATCGACGAGGTGCCCTTCCCTCCGGGCAGCCAACTTCTCCTCTACACCGACGGGCTCTCCGAGGCACGCAACGCCGACGGTGTCTTCTACGACCCCGCCGGACGGCTGTCCCGCAGCTACTTCGCCGACCCGGAGGAACTGCTGGAGACCGTCCTCATCGACGTCGCCGACCACACGGGCGGCGAGTCGAGCGACGACATGGCGCTGCTGGCCGTCGCCCACGAGACCCGACGGAGTGCGTGACCCTGCGACCGCATCGCCGCCCGCTGTCTGCCGTCCGCCCCCCGGCAGGGGGAGGGCAATTGTGGGGAACGGCTTGGAAACACGGGTGCTGTTCTATTACCGTCCGATAACGCGGCACGGTCGTCACTGTCGTCACGAAAGACGGCACCGTGCGCCGACGCCGAATCCCGCACACGGAGCACCAGCCGGCCCAACTCGCCGGCCAGGCCCCGCGGGAACCGGGGAACCACCCCTTCTCGTCAGCATGTCGGGAAGGACCGGGGTGAATCGGGCGCCCCGCACGGGATGCCCGTAGGAGACCTTCCTGCTCCGAACCCGTCAGCTAACCCGGTAGGCGAGAAGGAAGGAAAGGAGAGCGCCCCCCGTGGCGTCCACATCCCAGGGCCCCGCCCCCGAGGCCGTCGGGTACGACCCGCAGCCCGGTACCGTCGGCTCCCCCGCTCCCACCCCCGCGTCGGCCCCCTACGGCGGCCCGCTCCCGCACGGTGGCGCGCTCCCGCACGGCGGCCCGCAGCCGTACGGCGGCGCGCTCCCGTACGGTGGCCCGCTCCGGAGCGATGGCGGTCCGCAGCAGTACGGCGGCGGCCCGTCTCCGTACGGCGGCGGCCCGCAGGGTCTCTCGCACGACCCGCAGGGCTTCTCGCACGACCCGCAGGGCGCTCCGCGTCCGAACGGCGAGTCCAGGGCCGGGGCGGACGAGCCCTCCGGCGGCGACGGACCGTGGGAGGACTGGAACCCCACCGAGGAGGCCACCCGCTCACTGCGCGGCAAACACCGGGTCGCCCGGCAGCGGACAGGCGGTGTGGCACGCGGCGGGGCCGTCCTCGGCGTCGGCATGATCGCCGCCGTCGGCGCGGGCGGCATGGCCACGGCACACGACAAGGACCCCGGCTCCATATCCGTGCCCGACATCGGTGCTGCCGCAGACACCGCCCGGGACCTGACCGATCACCTGCCCGACGCCGAGGACATACCCGGCCTAGGAGCGTTCGTCTCCGACGGCACGGACGGCACCGAGGTACCGGACGGCGTCCAGGCGGCACACGGAGCCGACGCCGTGGACGCGGCGGACACGGGCGGCGGCAGCGCCGGCGAGGCACTGCGGGCCCGCATCCTCGCGCAGGCCGAACGGCACCACGCCGCGACGGACGCACAGGCCCGCGAGGACGCGGCGCGCCAGGCGGCGAGCGCCGCCGCCCAAGAGGCAGCGAAGCGGGCAGCCGCCGAGGAGCGCGCGCGAACCGAGGCGCAGGAAGAACGCCGACGCGAGGCGGCAGCGGCGAAGGCCGCCGAAGCCGCCGAGGAGGCGAAGGCCAAGGCAGCGGCCGAACGCCGGGCCAAGCTCGCCCGCAGCTATGTGGCCCCCGTCGCCTCCTACCAGCTCAGCGCCGGTTTCGGCCAGTCCGGCGGCAGATGGCAGAACGACCACACCGGACAGGACTTCGCCGCTCCCAACGGCACCCCTGTCAAGGCGATCCACACCGGCACCGTCAAGGAGGCCGGCTGGGCCGGCTCGTACGGCTACCGTGTCGTCCTGGAACTGGACGACGGCACAGAACTCTGGTTCTGCCACCTCTCGTCCATGACCAAGTCGGCGGGCGACAAGGTGAGCACCGGTGACGTCATCGGACGCGTCGGCTCCACCGGCAACTCCTCCGGACCGCACCTGCACGTCGAGGTCCGCCCCGACGGCGGCGCCCCGGTGGACCCGTTGACGTGGCTACGCGACAAGGGCGTCAAGGTCTGACGCGCCCCTGAGGGCAGCACGTTCCTGAGGGTGGGGCGTCCCTGAGGGCGGGGCCGCTCCTGTCTGTGGGCCCCTCCTGACGATGGGCCCCACCACGCCGTGAGGGGCGTCCTGAGAGCCTGCGGGGCCTCACACGTCCCTGACGGCGGGCTACGTGCTCGCGGGGCTTCACGCGTCGCTGTGGGGCGTTTGCGGCAGCCCCACGGCGACGTCTGCGGAAGCTCACGGCGACGTCTGCGGAAGCTCACGGCGACGTGTGCGGCAGGCGTCCTCACGTACCCCCAGCTCCCAGCGGCTCGTGCGGGCGCCCGCACGGCCTCAGGACACGGTCCGCGAGGGGGAGTTTCGCGCGCTGTGCCCGGACCGGAGTGAAGCGGCGCGCTACGGTCGCGGCATGCAGACGAACGCCAGCAAAAGGATCGGCCAGCTGTCCGTCGCACCGCTCGCACTGGGCGGCAACGTCTTCGGCTGGACCGCTGACAAGGACACGTCCTTCGCCGTGCTGGACGCCTACACCGACGGCGGCGGCAACCACATCGACACCGCCGACGGGTACTCGGCCTGGGTGGAGGGCAACTCGGGGGGCGAGTCCGAGACGGTGATCGGCCAGTGGCTCGCGGCGCGCGGCCCTGCGGTCCGCGACAACGTCGTCATCGCCACCAAGGTCGCCCGGCACCCCGACCGCATGGGCCTGGCCCCACAGAACATCAAGGCCGCCTGTGAGGACTCGCTGCGCCGCCTGCAGACCGACCACATCGACCTGTACTACACGCACTTCGACGACGAGTCGGTCGAGGTCTCCGCGATCGTCCAGGCGCTGGACGACCTGGTCAAGGCGGGCAAGGTCCGCGAGATCGCGGCCTCGAACATCTCCGCCGAACGCCTGGCCGCCTCCCTCGCCTTCAGCGACCGCGAAGGCACCGCCCGGTACGTCGCCCTCCAGCCGCACTACAACCTGGTCTCCCGCGACACGTACGAGGGAGAGCTCGAAACCCTCGCCCGACGCGAGTCCCTGGCCGTGCTCCCGTACTACGCGCTGGCTGCCGGCTTCCTCACCGGCAAGTACCAGCCCGGCGAGCAGCCGCCTGAGGGCGCCAGGTCCGGCCAGGCGGCCAAACTCCTGGCCACCGAGCGCGGCCAGCGCGTCCTGGCCGCCCTCTCCACGGTCGCGAGCGCACACCAGGCCCCCGAGGCCACCGTCGCCCTCGCATGGCTCGCCGCCCAGCCCACCGTCACCTCCCCCATCGCCAGCGCCCGCACCGTCGACCAACTCCCCGCCCTCATGGCCGTGGCCGACCTCCAACTCACCCACGACGAACTCCGCCTACTGACGGACGCCTCGGCGTAATCCCGTCCCGTGCCAACCCCCTCCCACCGGGTTCGCTCCTTCATGGGTCCGGGGCCCGCGGCCGGGCACGAGCACGGGTGGCGCTGAAGCGAGTCTTATCGCCCCGGATMCMCCGCCCCCGGACCCACCGCCTCCCGTCCCGGCGACGGCCCGCGCACCGTCGTCGTCACCGGCGCAGGAACCGGTATAGGGCGGGCCACCGCCCGCGCGTTCGCCGCCACCGGCTCCCACGTCATCGCCGTGGGACGCCGGGAGGAGCCGCTGCACGAGACGGCCGCCGAGCCGGGGTCCGGCGCGATCACGCCCGTCCCCGCGGACATCACCGCCGAGCACGCACCGGACCGCATCGTGGAGGCGGCCCTCCAGGCGACAGGCCGGCTCGACGTGCTGGTCAACAACGCTGCCGTGGTCACCAACGAGAGCCTGGGCGACTACACCCCCGCCGGGATGGAACGGCAGCTCGCCACCAACCTCACCGCCCCCGTCCTGGTGACACAGGCGGCACTGCCCGCGCTGCGGACGGCACCGTCGGGCGGCGTGATCCTCAACGTCAGCACCGCTCTCGGGCAGCGCGCCTGGCCGGGCAACTCCCTCTACGCCGCGACGAAGGGCGCTCTCGAAGTGCTCACCCGAGGCTGGGCGGTGGACCTGGCAGCGGACGGCATCCGCGTCGCCGCCGTCGCCCCGGGCGCTATCGACACCCCCATCGGCGACCACCGCGGCCTCGACCCGGAGCAACGGGCGGCCATCAGGAAGTGGCAGATCGACCACACCCCGCTCGGCCGCGTCGGCAGATCCGAGGAGGTCGCCGCCGTGCTCGTCCAACTGGCCGCGTCCGCAGCCTCGTTCATCACCGGGATCGTGCTGCCCGTGGACGGCGGCGCGGTGGTGGCGTGAGGCCCGTGGTATCACTGTCCTCCGTACGTTCCACTGGGCCTGACGGAGGGGCTGCCACGGTGCGCATCGGCGAACTGGCACGGCGGACGGGGACCACGGCGCGGGCACTGCGCCACTACGAGCAGGCCGGTCTCCTCACCTCGGAGCGTGCCGCCAACGGATATCGCCTCTACCCCACGTCCGCCGAAGTGCGCGTCCGCAACATCCGTTACCTCCTCGACGCCGGGCTGACCCTTCAGGACGTCGGCTTCTTCGCCGCCTGCCTGGACGGCGACGTCACCGCGGGGGAGCCCTCCCCGGAGGCGCTGCGCGTGGTCGAGGAACGGCTCGCCGTCCTGGAAGCCCGTATCGCCGCCCACACCGAAGCCCGCGACCGGCTGCGCGACGCACTGCGCCAGGCAGCCGCCATGACGCGGGCAGCCGCCTGAGGGGTCCGGCCCCGGCCGGACCCCGTGGCAGGTCGTCCCCATGGTGGCTTGCCCCCTCGGCAGGTGCCCCTGGCGGACCGCCCTCGTTGGCGGGCTGTCCTCCTCGGCGGGTCACCCCCTTCCCGCGGGTTGCCGCCCTTGGCGGTGGCGCACTCGCAGCGCCTCCTCGCCGGGTGCTGCCGGGGCCTGAGGAACCTCCGTGTCAGATCGTGCGCTAAGCGTTCGCCGGCCCTGGCTGGGCGGCTGACGGGGCGTCGGTCATAGGGCCGGTCCCAAGTCGTCCCATGGGTGGCCCGGCCGCTGGCGTCGGCCGCCGACGACGAGAGCGGCGAGGTCCTGGAACTGCTCTGGGGGCGCCGCGGCGGTAAAAACACGTGGAACTCTCGCCGGGCGGGGGTGCTGTCGTGGCTCGGCTTCTGGCGCGGCTGCTGAAAGGCCGCACCCGCGGGCCGGTGTTCGTCACTCACCGACGCCCGGAGCCGGGCAAGGTCGTCAGCCCCCGCGACGTGTGCAGGCGCTGAACGCCGGCCTCTACAGGGGGTTGTCCTTCAGCCAGGTCAGGACCTGGTCGGCGTGCTCGCTCGGGGGGAAGATCGGATAGAAGACGTGCTCGATCACGCCGTCGTGGATGATCAGGGTCAGCCGCTTGTAGAGCGTCAGCCCGCTGGTGGTCTCGAAGGTGGGCAGGTCGAGCTGTTGTGCCAGGTTCCGTGCGGGGTCGGAGAGCATCTCGAACGGCAGGTGGAGCCGCTCGGCGAACTCGCGCTGGTAGTCGGGGTCCTGGCTGGAGAGGCCGAACACCCCGTCCGCTCCGGCGGCGAGGAGGTCCTGGTAGTGGTCGCGGAAGCCGCACGCCTCGGGGGTGCAGCCGCGCGCCCCGGGGATGGAGTCCCAGCCGTCGGGCAAGTCGACGCCCGGGCGTCCGGTGAGCGGGTAGAGGTAGATCACCGTGCGGCCCGCCCCGAGCGCGTCGAGTCGGACGGACGTGCCGCCGGTGCCCTGGAGATCCAGGTGCGGCACCTTCATGCCGGGCAGATGAGCAGCCGCGCCGTCGTCCTCGGGGACGGGCAGGTCGGCGGGCAGGCTCGTGTAGTCAGTCATCAGGTTCTCTCCTTCGTTGGCCGGTGAGACGCGGCTGCCGCGGTGAGCGGCTTGCCGCAGATGCGTGACCAGCACCGCCCGACGGGCGGTGAGCCCTTCGATCCGCTGGGTGAGCTCGCCGATCGCCTCCCGGTATCCGGCCAGCGAGGCCGGACAGTCGTCGGCGTGCCGATGGCCGGCCGTGAGGCACTCCAGGAACGGGCGGGTGCGGTCAACGGGAATCCCGAGACTGCCGAGCGCCCGGATCTCCTGCGTGAGTCGTACGTCGTGCTCGTCGTAGTCCCGGTAGCCGTTGGGCAGCCGCGCGGGCGTGAGCAGCCCCAGCGACTCGTAGTAGCGCACCGCTTTCGTCGTCACGCCGGCCCGGCGGGCCAGCTCGCTGATCTGCATGCCTGTCACCTCGAAGAACGCTAAACCTTGTCCTTGAGGGTAAGGTCAAGTCGTAGCGAGGATGTCCCACTGGCCTTGCCCTGGTTCTGTCGACGAGCGCGGGCACCGTGGGCAGGAAGACGACGGCCGGGACGGCTCTGGACGTGGCTCCTGGTGTCGGTAGCCGGGCTCGTCGGCCAAGCGCAGGAGGTGCAGGGGCTTGGCGATCCGTCCGTAGTGGGCGAGGGCGTCGCCGAGTCGATGCGGGCGAGGTCGATCCGGCCGTGGGGGGCGTCCTGGAGGCGCCGTAGTCGCCCGTGCGGTCAATGCGCCACATCTTCTGGTCCGGCAGGCCCCTGTCCCCTCCAGAGCGTCACCCCCTCAGGAGGTGACGTTCTGGAGGAGGGTGCGGGCCCCCGGCCGACGCGGGGCGGCCCCGCGTCATCCCTTCACGCACACGACCTGCTTCAGCTTGGCGACGACCTCCACCAGGTCGCGCTGCTGGTCGATGACGCGCTCGATCGGCTTGTACGCGCCGGGGATCTCGTCCACGACCCCCGCGTCCTTGCGGCACTCGACGCCCCGGGTCTGCTCCGCCAGGTCCTGCTCGGAAAAGCGGCGCTTGGCCGCGTTCCTGCTCATGCGCCGACCGGCACCGTGCGAGGCCGAGTTGAACGACGCCGCGTTCCCCAGGCCCTTGACGATGTAGGAGCCGGTGCCCATGGAGCCGGGGATGATCCCGTACTCGCCGCCGCCCGCACGGATGGCGCCCTTGCGGGTGACGAGGAGGTCCATACCGTCGTAGCGCTCCTCGGCCACGTAGTTGTGGTGGCAGGAGATCGTCTCGTCGAAGAGAGGCTTCGCCTTCTTGAACTCCTTGCGCACGACGTCCTTGAGCAGGCCCATCATCAGCGCACGGTTGTGCTTGGCGTACTCCTGCGCCCAGAACAGGTCGTGCCGGTAGGCCCCCATCTGCGGGGTGTCCGCGACGAAGACCGCCAGGTCGCGGTCGACCAGGTCCTGGTTGTGCGGCAGCTTCTGGGCCACCCCGATGTGGTAGTCCGCGAGCTCCTTGCCGATGTTCCGCGAACCGGAGTGCAGCATCAGCCACACCTGGTCCTCGGTGTCGAGGCAGACCTCGATGAAGTGGTTGCCCCCGCCGAGCGTGCCCATCTGCTTGGTGGCGCGCTCCTGCCGGAACCGTACGGACTCGGCCACGCCGCCGAAGCGCGCCCAGAAGTCCTCCCATCCCGTGGTCGGCAGCCCGTGGACGCGGCCGGGATCCACCGGATCGTCGTGCATCCCGCGGCCGACCGGAATGGCCTGCTCGACCCGCGAGCGCAGCCGCGAGAGGTCACCGGGCAGGTCGTTCGCCGTCAGCGACGTCCGCACGGCGGACATGCCGCACCCGATGTCGACCCCCACCGCCGCCGGGCAGACCGCCCCGTGCATCGCGATGACGGACCCGACCGTGGCGCCCTTCCCGTAGTGCACGTCCGGCATCACCGCGAGCCCCTTGATCCAGGGCAGGGTCGCGACGTTCTGCAACTGCCGCAGGGCCGCGTCCTCCACGGACGCCGGGTCCGCCCACATCCGGATCGGCACCCGCGCCCCGGGCATCTCGACGTGACTCATGACCGACCAACTCCCCCGAAAACGCTCTCTGACTCCCAGCGCGAGCTCCCCGCAAACGAGCAAACGAGCAAACGCTCACGTGAACCCGCGAGGCGCCGCCGCAGTCGGCGGCGCTCCGGTCACCCATTGTGCGCTCCGGTGCACCAGCGACGGCAAAGGGTTTTCGTGACCCGGCACGGTGGCGGTGGCACGGTCCCGAGGAGCAGAACCGTTGCACCCCGCAGTGTGTCTCCCTAAGTTGAGACGGATCTTGTTGGTAGTGGGAAAGTAACGGGGGAGGCAACAGTGGCTTTTGAGGAGTGGGAGCAGGCCAAGGCGAACGTCGCCGCCGACGGCGACGCCCGCATGCAGCTCGCCGGGCGCCCGGCGCCGGGCGGCTCGGGCGGCAGCGGCGGCGCGTCCGACCTGGTCGTCCACGACGACGAGCTGGGCAAGCTCGGCAACATGGCGTACGACCTGCGGCACCAGCTCGGTGTCGACGGCAAGCACGCGCGCTTCGCCAGCTACGAGGCCGCCGGCTCGCTGGCCGACGACGGCTTCGACATGGGCACCGCACTGAGCGAGGCGTGCGACTCCTGGGACACCAAGCTCAAGACGCTGGGGGACGCCTGCGGCCAGATCTCCAACCACCTCGACTACTCGCGAGGCGCCCACGCCAAGGACGAGGACCGCATCACCGCCAAGATGTCCTCAATCGCGAAACTCGACGAGTACCTCAAGTACGACAAGTAGGGGGAGCGATGGGCGCCATGCACATACCGACAGTGGCGGAGCTGCGCGACCTGCGGCTGGGCAAGCTGAACACCGCGATCACCGACTGGACGGAGACGGTCGAGCGGCTGCGCACCCTCGCCACAGGTGAGGGCGGGAAGGGCGGCGGTGCGGGCGGCAAAGGCGGCGCGGACGGAAAGGGCGCCGGGGTGACCGCCACCGGCCTCAGCTCCGCCGCGGCCAAGGCCACCTGGGCCGGAAAGAACGCCACGGTCACCAGGGAGTTCGTCACCAAGACCGCCACCCAGTTCTCGGAACTGCTCGGGGAGGCCGAAGACGTCCTCGGCATCCTCAGGACCGCCCGCAACGCCTTCAAGCAGCACAAGCTGGACCTGGAGGCCGTCGTCGACGACGTCGCCAAGGACAACGTCTACGTCAACGACAACAGCACGGTGAAGGGCTCGGTGCCCTCCGGCGCCGCCTTGGGCGACGCGGACATCAAACCCCCCACCCAGGCCGTACTCGACGCGGCCGAAAAGCGCGTCAAGCGGGTGCTGTGGGAAGCCGCGGAGAGCAACCGCGTGGCCGCCCGCGAGCTGCGCGCCATGGCCAAACGCAAGTACGACTTCTCCGGAGCCGCGGCCAACTCCCTCAAGAAGGCCAACCGCAGGCAGGGCAAGGTCGACGCCCAGTACTGGACGAAGCGCCTCAAGGACGGCGACGTCAAGGTGTGGGAGCTCGACGAGAAGGAACTGGAGAAGTTCAACAAGACGCTCCGCGACCAGCGCGACAACCCCGCCTTCACCGAGAACTTCGCCACCGGCATGGGCGCCGAAGGCACCCTCCAGTTCTGGCGTGACCTGGTCGACCCCGGCCACGGCGACACCCCCACAGGCGACCGCGCCAAGCTGCTCGACCACATCCAGGGCAACCTGAGCATGAGCCTGGCCAACGCCACCCGGGTCGACACCCCGGCGATGGCCAAGTGGGAGAACGACATCATCCACGCCGGGACCAAGCAGTTCGGGCACGAGGGCATCATGGCCAAGCCCTACGGCTTCCAGATCATGAGCAGCCTCATGGGCAAGGGCAAGTTCGACGACGGCTTCCTCGACAAGTACGGCGACGCCATGTACAAGTTCGAGCGCGGCAAGCGGGACGCGCCCTCCGCGTGGGGCCTCGTCGGTATGGGCACCGACCTCGACCCCGGCGACAAGTCCACCGGCGCCGACCCCATGACCGGCTATCTCAAGGCGCTCAGCCACAACCCGGACGCGGCGACCACCGTCTTCAACGACCCCGACAAGGCCGACTACTTCCTCAAGGACCCAGACCATGGGGGCCGCGTCTGGTTCGACGAGGAACAGCCCGACAGCACAGGCCCCGACGACGGCGTCAAGCTCCCCTCCCGCGAGGCGCTCGGCGACGCGCTGTTCGCCGCCGGCAGCGGCATGAACCCCGACGACCAGGCCGCCGAGTACGTCAAGCACACCTCCGCGCACAACGACGTGTTCGACAAGGCCCTGGACCGGCTGGCAAGCCAGAAGGACGAGATGCCGGCCGAACTCCGCGACGACATGGCCAAATTGCTGGGTAACCACGGCCATGCCTCCCACATGACCATGAGTGGGTCACCGGAAGAGTGGGAACTCAACCCTGACCACCTCTTGGAGGTAACCAAGCAGATTTCCCGAGACCCGGAGAGCTACCGAGTGTTGAACGGGTCCATGAACGCGGCGATAGTCAATGATATCCACTCGGACGCACCCCCGGAGGACAGTCTGAATCGCGCTGGACGCACCGTCGGATTTCTGGAGGAGGCGCGCTACCAGGCAATCGGAGACCAGAAGGGTGAGGATCTCAAAGCTGCGGGCTGGGGGACCACGGGAACGGGAGGGTACCTCGCTACTGCTACCGGTGCACTCTTCTTGCCTTCGAAACTTCCCGGTGTCACTGCGAACGCGCTATTCGGCTTGAGCAAGTGGATGGTCGAAGACGAGAACGCTCAGATCGAGGCTGATGCGATGGAAGAGAACCAAAAGGTTGCCGAGGGGCAGGGGAAGCGCCTGGTCGCACTCAAGAACGAATGGTACGACGCCCACCGGGGCTGGGCAGAGGGGCGGACGGAATTCTCCGAGGAGCATGGGGCGTGGGACAAGATCGACAAAGCCGCGAATGCCAGCAAATCAAACGCTCATTCGCGGTGGGGTGACGGGTGAGCATGGGTCGGTGTCGGATGGCGGCCGTTGTCGCCCTTGTTCTTGTCTCGCTCAGTGGGTGTTCGAGCGGTAGGGACTATGCCGTGCCGAAGGAGATCTGCGGGGTGCGGATGCCCAAGGGCGTGGTGGAGCCATTGTTTCCGGACGGCGACGAAGTGCAGCAGAAAGCTCACAGTTCGGAGTCGGGCCCGCAGTACCTGTGCGTCGTGCGTGTGGATGGTGAAAAAGCGTTCACCGTGGACAGTTGGCAGAAGCACGACCGCCCGGAGCAGGACAACGTGGGCGACGAAGGTCCCGAACGGGCAGCCCATGACAAGGTGCTTGAGGATGTTCCTTTCTCCGGCTGGGGTGCGCTGAGTGACAACCGCGTTCTGATGGCTGCGAAATGCGAGAAACGGCGAGCGGGTTGGCTCGTTCTTTCTCTCACCCTCGAGAACAAGAGCATCGGAAGCGTCCAAGAGCGACGCGACGCCATGGTGAACTTCATGAAGGAGTTCGTGCCACGGCAGAAGAAGGAAGGCTGCGATGCCGCATAGGGCGTTCGCCCGTGCGAGGGGGAGAAGGAGGGCTGCACCGCGCGGTGAGTGGGGCAGCCCTCCGGCGGCGGTGGGGGCTCAGGCGCTCAGTCGGTTGAAGCTGGTGTCGAGTTCGCGGAAGACGGCCATGTTGAGGGCGAACGCGTGCTTGCACTCTTCCACGATGCGGTGCTGCTCCAACTCGTCGCAGGGGAGTGCGTCCAGTAGTGCGCGGTATCCGCGTTTGAACGCGGCGGGGTTGTCGATGGCGTCGAAGACGTAGAAGCGGACGCCGTCGCCCTTGTGGGCGAAGCCCCAGGTCTTCTCGGCGGTGGCGCGGACGACCTGGCCGCCGGAGAGGTCGCCGAGGTAGCGGGTGTAGTGGTGGGCGACGTAGCCGCCGGGCCACTCGCGGGCGACCTGGGCGATGCGCTCGGCGTAGGCGGCGGTGGCGGGCAGGGGCGACACGGCCTGGCGCCAGGCCGTGTCGCCACCGTGCAGGTGGGTCAGGTCGCGTTCGAGCGCGGGCAGCCGGAGGAGTTCGTCGCGTACGAAGGGCCCGGCGACCGGGTCGTCGGCCAGCGCGGGGGCAGCGCCTTCCAGCGCGCCGTAGATGTGCCAGAGCTGTTCGGTGTAGCGGGTGTACGCGGCCACGCCGAGTCTGCCGCCGAGCATGTCGCTCATGAAGGTCGAGCTGTTGGCTTCGGTGTGCAGTTGCTGGGAGGCGGTGCGGATGAGGGTGGAGAAGTCCGTCGCGGGCGAGGAGGCGGAGGACACAGCTGGCTCCCGTGGGTGGACGGCGTCGGGCATGGGTGCTCCGACAGGGAGCGATCCTGCTATTTAGGCTTACCTAAGTCAAGCAGTTGCCGACACCCTGTCGGGAAACCCGTACCCCGCGGGCCCGGTGGGAATGCGCTGGGGCGCGCTCCCTACGGGAGCGTCAGGATGTCCGCGCCCGTCTCCGTGACGACCAGCGTGTGCTCGAACTGCGCGGTGCGCCTGCGGTCCTTGGTGACGACCGTCCAGCCGTCCTCCCACATGTCCCACTCGTGGGTGCCCAGCGTCAGCATCGGCTCGATGGTGAAGGTCATGCCGGGGCGCATGACCGTCGTCGCGCGGGGGTCGTCGTAGTGCGGGACGATCAGCCCGGAGTGGAAGGAGCTGTTGATGCCGTGCCCGGTGAAGTCGCGGACGACGCCGTAGCCGAAGCGCTTGGCGTACGACTCGATGACGCGGCCGATGATGTTGAGCTGGCGGCCGGGCTTGACGGCCTTGATCGCGCGGTTCAGCGACTCCCGCGTCCGTTCGACCAGCGCGCGGGACTCCTCGTCGACCTCGCCGCACAGGTAGGTGGCGTTGTTGTCGCCGTGGACGCCGTCCAGGTAGGCGGTCACGTCCAGGTTCACGATGTCGCCGTCGCGCAGCACGGTGGAGTCGGGGATGCCGTGGCAGATCACCTCGTTGACCGAGGTGCACAGCGACTTGGGAAAGGAGCGGTAGCCCAGCGTGGAGGGGTAGGCACCGTGGTCGATCATGTACTGGTGCGCCACTTCGTCCAGTTTGTCCGTGGTGACGCCCGGGGCGATGTGCTTGGCGGCTTCTTCCATGGCGCGCGCCGCGATCCGTCCGGCGACGCGCATCTTCTCGATCGTCTCGGCGTCCTGCACCTCCGGCCCGTCGTACGGGGTGGGTGCGGGCTTGCCGACGTACTCGGGGCGCGGGATCGAGGCGGGGACCCCGCGGGGCGGGGAGAGCTTGCCGGGGACGAGGAGTGACTGGCCAGACATGTCCGCGAGTCTAATCGGGCCTGTCCACTGAGATCAGGCCCTCCCGTGCGCGACGATGGAGCCATGGCTTTGTTCAAGCGCAAGACGGTCGGCAGGCCCGGTGAGTGGTTCTTCAACGTGGACAACGGCACGGTGGAGGAGGGCCCGCAGTCCCCGGGCAAGAACCGGATGGGCCCGTACGCCAGCCGCGAGGAGGCCGAACGCGCGTTGGAGACGGCACGGGAGCGTACCTCGGAGTGGGAGCACGACCCACGCTGGCACGACCGGGGCCGGGGCCCGGGCCGGGGCCCCGACGCGGACGCGGGCTCGGGCGACGGCTGACCCCCGACTCCGACCCCACCC
>NZ_JASKYT010000142.1:0-16232 GCF_041028275.1 Streptomyces sp. PU-14G | reverse complement strand
GTGCGGATGGGCAAGGTGACGCTCACCAAGGAGGGGCCCTCGGTCTCCCTGACCAAGCAGCTTGCTCATCCGCACGGGCGCGGCCCCCCCCCCCCCCCCCCCCCCCCCCCCCCCCCCCCCCCCCCCCCCCCCCCCCCCCCCCCCCCCCCCCCCCCCCCCCCCCCCCCCCCCCCCCCCCCCCCCCCCCCCCCCCCCCCCCGGCCCCGGCCCCGGCGGCTCCGGCGCCGCCGTCGGCATCTCAGCCCGCACCCGCCGCGCCCGTGCGGATGAGCAAGGTGACGCTCACCAAGGAGGCGCCCTCGGTCTCCCTGACCAAGCAGGGCGGCACCTCCGGCGCCATGCGGGTCAACCTCAACTGGACGACCCAGGCCCAGCAGCCCAAGGGGCTGGCCGGGCGGCTGAGCAAGGCCATGGGCGCGCTGACGGGCCCCGACCTGGACCTGTGCGCCCTCTACGAGCTGGCCGACGGCCGCAAAGGCGTCGTGCAGGCGCTCGGCAACTCCTTCGGCTCGCTGCACCGGCCGCCCTACATCCATCTCGACGGCGACGACCGCACCGGCGCCGTGGAGACCGGCGAGAACCTGACGCTCAACCTGGACCACGCGGCCGACCTGCGGCGTGTGCTCATCTTCGTCACCATCTACGAGGGCGCGCGCAGCTTCGCCGGGCTGCACGCCACCGTCACGCTCCGGCCGCAGCACGGCGCGCCCGTCGACTTCTCCCTCGACGAGTGCACCATCCCCTCCACCGTGTGCGCCCTCGCCCTGATCAGCAACGAGAGCGGCGAGTTGATGGTGCGCCGCGAAGCGCGTTACCTGGTGCCGCAGCGGGGCATGAGCCCGCAGCGCACCGTCGATCAGGAGTACGGCTGGGGCATGCAGTGGACGCCTGGGCGCAAGTGAGACGGCCCGGCGGACGCGTCGTCGTCACGACCCGTGCGGAAGTCGTCGCCATGACCCGTGCGGAAGTCGTCGTCATGACCCGTGCGGAAGAGGTGGCCACCGGGCGGAGCAGGGACGCCGTGGCCGTCAGCGATAGGTGCGGCCCTTCCACGCGGCGCCCCGGCCACGGTAGTGCTGCACCGCCGAGTCGACGGTCATCGCCAGGTAGAGCGCAGCCGTCACCGGCAGCACAGGCGCGAGCCACAGCGGCTGGCCGTAGTAGCGCAGTATCGGCAGGTACGTCAGCGTCATCAGCAGCCATGCCGCCCCGCCCACCGGCGACCCCGCGCACGCCCACACCGGCGGCACCAGATACACCAGCGCCAGCCCCAGTACGGTGCCGGCCAGCAGCAGCGGATTGTTGAGCAACTGCGCGTAGGCGCTGCGCGAGACCATGCGCCACAGCGGTCCCAGCCCCTCGTACGGGCGCACACTCGTCACCGAGTCCGCGAGCCCCAGCCAGATCCGGCCCCCCGCGCGCTTGACGGCACGGCCCAGCGTCACGTCGTCGATGACGGCGTCCCTGATGCTGTCCGGCAGCCGGGCCCGCACCGCCGTCCCGGTCCGCAGCAGCGCGCAGCCCCCCGCCGCCGCGGCGGTGCGCGCCGCGGGCCTGTTGACCCAGCGGAACGGATACAGCTGCGAGAAGAAGTACACGAAGGCCGGCACGATCATCCGCTCCCAGCCGGTACGCACCCGCAACCGCGCCATCTGCGACACCAGGTCGAGCCGCCCGGCGAGCGCCCCGCGCACCAGCCGGCGCAGCGAGTCGGGCCCGTGCGCGATGTCGGCGTCCGTCAGCAGCAGGAACTCGGGTACCCCTCCACCGGTGCGGCCCGCCCGCGCGTGCGCGATCCCGCACCGCAGGGCCCACAGCTTGCCCGTCCAGCCCGGCTCGGGCTCGCCCGCAGACAGCACCGTCAACGGCAGGCCGTCAGGCGTGCGTTCCGCGAGCGTGCGGGCGAGCCGCCCCGTACCGTCCGTGGAACCGTCGTCCACCAGCAGCACCTCCGCCCGCCCCGGGTAGTCCTGCGTCAGCAGCGAGGGCAGGCTCACCGGCAGCACCTCGGCCTCGTCACGGGCGGGCACGACCACGGTGACGGACGGCCACACCGCAGGCTCCTCGGCGGGCGCGGGCGGCATCCGCACATCGGTCCGCCAGAAGAAGCCCTGCCCCAACAGCAGCCACACCCACGCGGCCAGCGAGGCGAGCGGAACGGCGGTGGTCCAGGTGAGGGTGCTCATCGTGCGGCAGTCTGCCGCACGCGGGCCGCCCGGAGCACCGTGACGAGCCGGGTCCGCATAGCCGATCGATTACAGTTGTGCACCGTGAAGATCGCGCTCATGGACTCCGGTATCGGCCTGCTCGCAGCGGCAGCGGCGGTGCGCCGCGCACGCCCCGACGCCGACCTGGTGCTCTCCCTCGACCCTGACGGAATGCCCTGGGGGCCCCGTGACGCGGACGGGATCACCGAGAGAGCCCTCCTGTGCGCCCGCGCCGCCGCCGCGCACGAGCCCCAGGCGCTGATCGTGGCCTGCAACACCGCCTCGGTGCACGCGCTGCCCGCCCTCCGTGCCGAACTGGAGCCCGCGCTGCCGGTCATCGGCACCGTTCCCGCCGTCAAGCCCGCCGCGGCGGCTGCCGCGACCACCGGGGGCCGGGTCGCGATCTGGGCCACGCCCGCCACCACGGGAAGCCCCTACCAGCAGCAGCTGATCGAAGAGTTCGCGAACGGCGCCGACATCACGGGCGTGCCCTGCCACGGGCTGGCCGAAGCGATCGAGAACGGCGACGAGGCGCTCATCTCGGCGGCGGTCGAGGCCGCGGCCCGGCGCACACCCGGCTACGCGCAGACCGTCGTCCTCGGCTGCACCCACTACGAGCTGGTCGGCGAGCGCATCCGCGAAGCCCTCGGCGGCTCCGACTCCCGTTCCGGCCCCGGCCCCGGCCCCGGCCACGGCTCGGACTCCGGCTCCGGCCACGGCTCGGACTCCGGCCCGCGCCCCGGCCCGGACGGGCCCGCGCTGCAGGGCTCCGCCGTCGCCGTCTGTGCCCAAGCGCTGCGCCGCGCGGGCATCCGACCCGAGCCCGGCGCCGCGCCCACCGGCGGCCTCACGGTGCTGCACAGCGGCAGGACCAGCACCCTTCCCGCCGCCGCGCTCACCTACGCGGAGGGCCGCCTCCTCGCCCCCGCCGCAGCCGCGCGCGGCTGACGCCCTCACGCCGCGTATACACCCCTTCGGGGGCTTTGCGGACGGCTCGGCTCCACGGGCTGCCCCCGCCTCGCAGCGGGAGTACGCTGCCGAACATGACGGATCTGCCCCGCGACGGCGCGCCCCCCGCCGAAGGTGGCGCCGGATTCCGCGGCCATGACGACTCCCCGCTCGCCCCACCCGCGCCCCTCGCGGACGCCGCCTCGGCGGCGAGAGCCGAGGGGTGGACAGGGCGGGCCACCAGCCGCCTCCAATGGGGGCTCGCGGCCCTGGGGGCCGGCTGCCTGGCGCTCGGTATCGAGCTCGCCGTCGACACCAGTTGGTCAGGCGGGCTCGTGCCGCTGGTCATGTCGGTCGTCGGCTGCGTCGCCACCGGGCTGCTGATCCTCTTCGGCACCCTGGCCTTCGTCCACGTCGAGGTCACCGTCGACGACGACAGCCTGCAGGTGCGCTGCGGCCACGCCGGTGTGCCGCGCCGCCGGATTCCGCTGCGGGACGTCGTCGCGGCCGACCACGCACCCACCGTCACCCCACGGCACTGGGGCGGCTGGGGCTACCGCTGGCGCCCCGGAATGGGCACGGCGGTGGTGATCCGCCGTGGTGAGGGCGTCATCCTGCGGCTGGGGGACGGCCGGGTCTTCACCGTCACGGTGGACGACGCCGAGGCGGCCGTTCACCACATCCGCGCCCGCCTCGCCGTACTGCGCGCCTGACCGGCCGAGGGGTTCGGCAGGGGGAGCGGCTCCCCCCCCCGCACAGTGGTCCGGCACGGTGACGGCCAGGCGGGACCGGACCGACCCGACGTCCCGCACGGGACGTGAGCGGCGGCGCGCGCGGAGAACCCGACGCGGGCCCGGCCGCACCGGGTCACCTCCCCGAGCGCATCAGCAGATGCCCACGGCGGAACCGCTCCCCCTCGCCCGGCTCCCGCAGCATCCGCCCGACCTCGGTGAAGCCGGCCTCACCGGCCAGCTCGGCGAGGTCGTCGATCGGCCATCGGTAGGCGGTCGTCACCTTGTGGTCGAACGCGGTGGTCGGCTCACCCTCCGACTCGAAGAAGGCGAGCAGAAGCGTGCCTCCTCGCGCCAGTACCCGACGGAACTCCTGGAAGTACGAGGGGATCTCCCGCGGTGGGGTGTGAATGACCGAATACCAGGACACGATGGCCTGCAACTGGCCGTCGGCCAAGTCCAGGGTCTCCATGGAACCGAGCTCGAACCGCAGGTCCGGGTACGCCTCGCGGGCGAGAGCGATCATCGCCGGCGACAGATCGACGCCGAAGACGTCCAGCCCCAGATCCCGCAGGTGTGCCGTGACACTGCCGGGGCCGCACCCCAGCTCGGCGACGGGCCCCGAGCCGGCGGCCCGCACGGTGTCGGCGAACGCGGCGAGTACCGCACGATCCAGTGGAAAGGCGGCGAGCGCGTCACGGGCGAGTTCGGCATACAGAGCGGCGACGGCATCGTAGGCCTCAGCCGTCGCACGGGGAGACGAGGAAGGGTCGGTCACAGACGATGACACTAGAGCCTCCCCGCAACGCTGACGACCGGTTTCCGGACAGGGCCGGCCGGCGCCTGGGCGAAGCGGCGGCGGCACCGGACGTGCCGCACGAGCCGGTGTCATGACCTGCCCGTCAGCTCGCCACGGGGGTCCTGAGGGATGCCTGGCGCCGCTCAGCGTGCACGCGGGCCCCCGGTGCCGGCCGCGTCGTAGGGTCGGTGCATGGCCACTCCTGATTTCATCCGTGACCTGCGGCGCTCCGCGGGGCACCAGCTGCTGTACCTGCCCGGTGTGACGGCGGTCGTCTTCGACGGCCGGGGGCGGGTGCTGCTCGGCCGGCGTGTCGACACCGGTTTGTGGTCGGTGATCGGCGGCATCCCGGAGCCGGGCGAGCAGCCCGCTGACTGCGCGGTGCGGGAGGTCTTCGAGGAGACGAACGTGCGGTGCGTGCCGGAACGTGTCGTATCCGTCCACGGCATCGAGAAGCCCGTCACCTACCCGAACGGCGATGTCTGCCAGTTCATGGACATCACCTTCCGCTGCCGTGCGGTCAGTGACGAGGCCCGTGTCAACGACGACGAGTCGCTGGAGGTGGGCTGGTTCGACCTGGACGCGCTGCCGCCCCTCGCGGAGTTCGCGGTCTTCCGGATCAAGCAGGCCACAGAGGGTGGGCCCACGTGGTTCCACGGCATGCCGGAGGCGTGTCACTGACGCGTGGCAGGCGGCGGGAGAGCGCCCGCCTCGGCCGCTACGGTGCCTGACAAAGCGGCGTTACGTGCGCCCGCCGGAGGCAGTTCGTCGGCCAGGTAGGAGCCACCGCCCCCGCCGGCCCTGCGCCCTGGCCAACCGTTCGGCGTGCCGAAGGACGGGGTCGGCGCGCGGTGCGGTGAAGCTAGCCTTGCGGGTGTTGCCGAGCGGGCAGGGGGACAGCCGACTGTGGAGCCGTTGCGTGAGGGAGATCCCGCGCGGATCGCCGAGTACCGGATTCTCGGCCGGCTGGGCGAGGGCGGGATGGGCGTGGTCTACCTGGCCCGGACGCCACGGGGCCGCCTGGTCGCGGTGAAGACCGTCCGTGCCGAACTGGCGGCGATCCCGGATTTCCGCCGGCGCTTCGCGTGGGAGACCGTGGCTGCCCAGCGGGTCGGCGGGCAGTGGACCGCGCAAGTCCTGGCGGCAGGCCCCGACGCGCAGGTGCCGTGGGTGGCGACCGCTTACATCGCGGGGCCGACGCTACACGAGGTGGTCAGCCGGTACGGTCCCTTGCCGGAGCGTTCGGTGCGGGTGCTGGCCGCCAGGCTGGCCCAGGCGCTCGCCGACATCCATCTCTCGCTGATCCACCGCGACCTGAAACCGTCCAACGTCATGATGACGCTCGACGGTCCGAAGGTGATCGACTTCGGTGTCGCCCGGGCCGTGGGCTCGTCCCTGACCACGGTGCTGACCGCGGGCGGGGCCACCGTCGGCACGCCCGCCTTCATGTCCCCGGAGCAAGCCCGGGGCGAGCACCTGAGCGGGGCCAGCGACGTCTTCTCGCTGGGCTCGGTCCTGGCCTTCGCCGCCCGCGGGCGGGCGCCTTTCGAGGCCGCGGACGGGCAGGCGCTCGCGCTGATGTACCAGGTGGCCCACGCGGAGCCCGACCTGGCCGGCGTGCCGGCGGCGCTGCGGGGTCTGATCAGCAGCTGTTTGGCCAAAGCCCCCGCCGACCGCCCCTCCCCGCGTGCCCTGCGGGAACAGGCGGAAGCAGGCTACGACCCGTCCACTGGCTGGCTGCCGCCACAAGTGCTCGACCAGCTGGCACGCGACGCCGTGCGCCTCCTCGATCAGGAGGACCCGCTGACACACCCCTTCACCACCACGACGCCGTCCACGGACGACGTCCCCGGCTACACACGTCCGGCAACGCCCCCGGCAGGGACCCCCCGCACTTCCCAGCCCCCGTACGACGTCCGGAATCCGCCCGTGGGCATCGACCTGGGAACGACGAACTCGGTTGTCAGCGCGCACATCGGCGGGAATGTTCGGTGCATCCCCAACAGCGAGGGATTACCGGTCACGCCGAGCCTGGTGGCAGTCACCGCCGAGGGGAGGGTCCTGACAGGTGCAGCCGCCGAGCGGCAGGCCCTCACGAACCCTGCCGGCACCGTACGGTCGGTGATGCTGAAGCTGGGCACGGACTGGAGCATGACACGGGGCGGCGTACGGCTGACAGCGCATGACGCCGTCCGCCTCCTCCTCACCCGGCTACGGGAGGACGCCGAGGCGTACCTCGGCGCATCACTCGGTGTGGTGGCGCTGACGGTGCCTGCCGTTTTCGGGTTCCGTCAGCGGAAGGCGTTGGCCGTTGCCGCCGAAGCCGCGGGGATGCGTGTAGCGCGTATGGTCAGCGGGCCCGTGGCTACGGGGGTGGCGTATCACTGGGACCAGTGGCAGGAAGATGCCACGGTACTGGTCCTGGATCTCGGTGGTGGGACGCTCGACGTCTCGCTGCTGCAGGTCGGTGACGGCGTCGTGGAGGTCTTTGGGAACGCGGGCGACCACCTCGGCGGTGACGACTGGGACCTGCGGATCGTCCAGCACCTGACGAGCCGCTTCCGAGACCGCTACGGCGTCGATCTCGTCGACGACGCCGCGGTGATGCAGCGTCTGCGGGAGGCGGCTGAGAAGGCGAAGACCGAGCTGTCGACGGTGCGCACCACGGCACTTCGGCTGCCCTACCTCGCCCACGGCCCTCAGGGGCCGCTGCACCTCGACGAGACCCTGTCCCGCGAGGAGTTCGAGAGCCGCACCCGGGACCTGCTGGAGCGCTGCCTTCAGCCCGTCGAACGCGCCCTCTCCGACGCAGCGCTCACGTACGCCGACATCGACCGGGTCGTCCTGGCAGGCGGTGCCGCCCGCATGCCGGCGGTCGACGAGTGGGCCCGCCGGCTCGCGGGGGGCCGGGAGCCCTGGCGCCGACTGATCACGGACGGGGCGGCCACCGGCGCCGCACTCGAGGCCGGCGTCCTGGCCGGTGCCGTGAAGGACGTGCTCACCTTGCACGCCTGCCCCACCTCCGTCAGCGTGGAGGTGCAGGGCGAGACAGCCGAGCGGATCCTCCACCGGAACACGACGCTCCCCACGAAGAGAAGTGAGCGCTTCACGACGTGCGGGCACGAACAGGGCACGGTGGTCCTGCACGTCGTGGAAGGGGAGAGGCGGGAGGCGTCGGCGAACAGGACCCTCGCGGTGTTGGTGCTCGACGGAGTCCCACCAGCCGCTCGCGGCGTACCGGTGATCGAAGTGACCACAGACCTGGACCCCATGGGTCTCCTCCACGTCACGGCCGAGGACCTGGGCACCGGCCGGGTGGTGAGGGCCACCGTCGACGACACCACCATCCAGGAGGCGGCCACTCTCGTCCGGTCGCCCCGTTGGGCCCGGCTGCGCGAACTCGCCCCCGTACTGCTGCCGCCCTCGTCCCCACCGTCCTGATCGCTTCCTGGCACACCTCTTTGCCAAGACCGACAGGTCTTTGCCAAGACCGACAAGGCGAGCGGGCCGGCCCTTTGTAGGTAACGACAAGAAGCCGACTCCTGCCTGCGAAAGTCTTCATGTCTTCCACCTCTGGCCGCCGCAACTCGGTTGGCGGTGTACTCCTCACACAAGCTGAACGAAGGCGCCGAGGCGGCGCTGGACTCCCGCGGGTGCCGTCGGCCGAGCTGCTCGCGGCTGCACGTGCGGAACCGACGTGTTGCCGAGAGCGTGCGGCGTCCCGCACGGCCGGAGCATCCGGGAGTCCTCACCGTCTCCGAACCGAAAGAAGCGACCGTGACTACGCAGACCCAAGAAGCGAACACCCGGGATCACGAGCGTGCCTGGATGGGCGAGGCGATCAGGCTGGCCACCGACAGCGTGGCGGACGGCGGCGGTCCGTTCGGCGCACTGGTTGCCAAGGGCAATGACATCATCGCGATCGGGAACAACCAGGTCACCGCGGCCCTGGACCCGACGGCGCACGCCGAGGTGAGTGCCATGCGTGCCGCCTGCAAGCAGCTCGACTCCTTCTCACTCGAGGGCTGCGTGCTGGTCACCTCGTGCGAGCCGTGTCCGATGTGCCTTTCCTCCGCGCTGTGGGCGCGGGTCGACCGGATCGTCTTCTCCGCCGACCGGCACGACGCCGCGGTGGCCGGTTTCGACGACCGCAAGTTCTACGACCTGTTCGAGAAGCAGCCGACGTCGATGTGGCCGGTGCACGTCGAGCAGTTGGACCTGCCCAACCGTACGGCGCCGTTCGACGCGTGGCTGGCCAAGTCGGACCGCGTCGACTACTGACGGCCCGGTCCGCCGCGCACCGGCACGCGGGCGATGACGATCGCCTCCCGGGGCCGGCCACCCGTACAGGGCGGCCGGCCCCCTGCGGGCGCCGGACCTCCGCTCCGCTTGTCGGAAAAGGCGCTGTGGTGTGCGGAGTTGCGCGCCGAACCGCCGTATCGCTTTGGACGATAGGACAATGTGCGGGGAGACAGGTGGCCGGCTCGTCAGAGCTTCCTCTGAGCCGATGCGGGTTTCCGCAGGTCGGGTTGACTGACGGGTCGGTGGCAACTTAGTTTCAAGCGCACCGGCCCGTTGGCTACCAGAAGGAGGCGAAGTCGGATGTCGATCCTCTCCGACCTGCATCGCCTCGCCCGGCGGACCGCCTGGGTCCCGGGCCGCGTCGCGCACGGCTGCTGAGCAGCCCCTCCGACCGGCGTGCCCGCGTTGCGGCCCCGGCACCTTCCGTTCTTCGTCATCGCCTGCGGCACGCCGTTTTCGTGCCGATCTGCGCTTCCGGTTCTCAAGCTGCGCCACCGAAAGAGAAAGCCCCTGAAATGGCGACTAGGATAATCAGTACGACCGCGCACCGAAATGAGGATGTGTCATGGTAGCGGCGCGGACCACGGTCAATGGGAAGGCCACCCCGATTTCCCCGGCCGCCCCCCATACATCGGTCCTGGATTTCCTGCGTGAGCGTGGCCTCACCGGGAGCAAGGAAGGCTGCGCCGAGGGCGAATGCGGCGCGTGTTCGATCCTGGTGGCCCGTCCGGGGGTGAACAAGCCGACCGACTGGGTGGCGGTCAACGCCTGCCTGGTCCCGGCCGCGGCCCTCGACGGTCAGGAGATCGTCACCTCCGAAGGCCTCGCCACCGCCGGCGAGCCCGGCACGCCGCCCACGCTGCACCAGGTGCAGGAGGAGATGGCGCTGCGCGGCGGCTCGCAGTGCGGTTACTGCACACCGGGCTTCGTCTGCAGCATGGCCGCCGAGTACTACCGGCCCGACCGCTGCGCGGTAGCCGACGCGAACGTGGCCGACAGTGACACGGCCGACAGCGACGCGGCCGGCCGTGACGCCGCCTGCACCACCGACGCCGAGCACGGTCCGAACGGGTTCGATCTGCACTCGCTGAGCGGGAACCTGTGCCGCTGCACCGGCTACCGCCCGATTCGCGACGCCGCGTTCGCCCTCGGCGCGCCCGCCGAGGACGACCCGCTGGCGCAGCGCCGTGAGCAGGCCCCACCCGAACCGGTCGCCACCGCGTACGCCCAGGACGACAGCGTGTTCCTGCGCCCGGGCACGCTGGCCGAGACCCTGCGGGTGCTGCGCGAGCGACCCGACGCGGTGGTGGTCGCCGGAAGCACCGACTGGGGCGTGGAGGTGAACATCCGCTCCCGGCGGGCGGACTGCGTGGTCGCCGTCGACCGGCTGCCCGAACTGCGGGGACTGCGCGTCGAGTCCGACCACGTCGAGGTCGGGGCGGCGCTGACGCTCACCGAGATCGAACGCCGCCTCGACGGCCGCGTCCCGCTGCTGGCGCAACTGTTCCCGCAGTTCGCTTCCCGGCTCATCCGCAACAGCGCGACCCTCGGCGGCAACCTGGGTACCGGCTCTCCCATCGGTGACAGCCCGCCGGTGCTGCTCGCGCTGGAGGCGTCGGTCGTGCTCGCCGACGCCGACGGTGAGCGCGAGGTCCCGCTTGCGGACTACTTCACCGGATACCGGCAGAGCGTACGCCGTCCGGGCGAGTTGATCCGGGCGGTGCGCATCCCGCTGCCCCTGGCGCCGGTCGCGGCCTTCCACAAGATCGCCAAGCGGCGCTTCGACGACATCTCCAGCGTGGCGGTCGCCTTCGCGCTGGACATCGAGGACGGCTTCGTCCGCAAGGCACGCATCGGCCTGGGCGGCGTCGCCGCCACGCCGGTCCGCGCCCTGGCGACCGAGGCGGCCCTGGAGGGCAAGCCGTGGGCCGCCGAGACCGCCGAGGCCGCGGCCCAGGTGCTGCGGGCCCAGGGCACGCCGATGAACGATCACCGAGCCAGCGCCGACTACCGCTCCGCGATGCTCGGCCAGAGCCTGCTGAAGCTGTACGCAGAAACCACTGAGGCGGTGTCGTCATGAGCCATCTGTCCGAGCGCCCCGAAACGTCTGTCGTCGGCGTACCGATGCCGCACGAGAGCGCCGCCCAGCACGTCACCGGTACCGCGCTCTACACCGATGACCTGGTCTTCCGTACCAAGGACGCGCTGCACGCCTACCCGGTGCAGGTCATGAAGGCGCACGGCAGGATCACGGCGCTGCGCACCGAGCCCGCGCTCGCCGTGCCCGGTGTGGTCCGGGTGCTGACCGGTGCCGACGTGCCCGGCGTCAACGACGCCGGGATGAAGCACGACGAACCGCTCTTCCCCGACGAGGTCATGTTCCACGGCCACGCGGTCGCCTGGGTGCTGGGCGAGTCCCTGGAGGCTGCCAGGCTCGGTGCGGCGGCCGTCGAGGTGGAACTCGACGAGCAGCCCGCACTGCTCACGCTGCAAGAGGCGATCGCGGCCGAGAGTTTCCACGGCGCCCAGCCCGTCGTACTGACCGGCGACGTCGACGCGGGCTTCGCCGACTCCGCACACGTGTTCACCGGCGAGTTCCAGTTCTCCGGCCAGGAGCACTTCTACCTCGAGACGCACGCGGCCCTGGCCCAGATCGACGAGAACGGGCAGGTCTTCGTCCAAAGCAGCAGCCAGCACCCCTCGGAGACCCAGGAGATCGTCGCGCACGTGCTGGGCCTGCACAGCCACGAGGTGACCGTGCAGTGCCTGCGGATGGGCGGCGGCTTCGGCGGCAAGGAGATGCAGCCGCACGGCTTCGCGGCCATCGCCGCGCTCGGGGCCAGGCTGACAGGGCGGCCGGTCCGGCTGCGGCTCAACCGGACCCAGGACCTGACCATGTCGGGCAAGCGCCACGGGTTCCACGCCGAGTGGCGGATCGGCTTCGACGCCGACGGCCGTATCCAGGCGCTGGACGCCACCTTGACCGCGGACGGCGGCTGGAGCCTGGACCTCTCGGAGCCGGTGCTGGCCCGCGCGCTGTGCCACATCGACAACACCTACTGGATTCCCCACGCCCGCGTCGCCGGTCGCATCGCCAAGACCAACGCGGTCTCCAACACCGCCTTCCGTGGCTTCGGCGGACCGCAGGGCATGCTGGTGATCGAGGACATCATGGGCCGGTGCGCGCCGCTGCTCGGCCTGGACCCGCGGGAGTTGCGCGAGCGCAACTTCTACCGGCAGGGCCAGTCGACGCCGTACGGGCAGCCGGTCGCCCACCCCGAACGGATCTCCACCGTCTGGCAGCAGGTGTGCGAGGACGCGGATCTCACCGACCGCGAACGCGAGATCGCCGCCTTCAACGCCGCGCACCCGCACACCAAGCGGGCGCTCGCGCTCACCGGCGTGAAGTTCGGGATCTCCTTCAACCTCACCGCCTTCAACCAGGGCGGCGCGCTGGTGCTGATCTACAAGGACGGCTCGGTCCTGATCAACCACGGCGGCACCGAGATGGGCCAGGGCCTGCACACCAAGATGCTGCAGGTGGCCGCGACCACCCTGGGTATCCCACTGCACAAGGTGCGGCTGGCGCCGACCCGCACCGACAAGGTGCCCAACACCTCGGCGACCGCCGCCAGTTCCGGTGCGGACCTCAACGGTGCGGCCGTCAAGAACGCCTGCGAGCAGTTGCGCGAGCGGCTGCTGGGGGTGGCCGGCACCCAGCTGGGTGCGAACGCCTCCGACGTGCGCATCGTCGACGGCGTCGCGCGCGCTCTCGGCAGCGACACCGAGCTGGCCTGGGACGATCTGGTGCGCGCCGCGTACTTCCAGCGGGTACAGCTGTCGGCGGCCGGTTTCTACCGGACCGAGGGGCTGCACTGGGACGCGAAGACTTTCCGGGGCACGCCGTTCAAGTACTTCGCCTACGGCGCGGCCGCAACAGAGGTGGAGGTCGACGGCTTCACCGGCGCGTACCGCATCCGGCGGGTGGACATCGTGCACGACGTCGGCGACAGCCTGTCCCCGATGATCGACATCGGCCAGGTCGAGGGCGGTTTCGTGCAGGGCGCGGGCTGGCTGACGCTTGAGGACCTGCGCTGGGACACCGGTGAGGGACCGAACCGCGGCCGGCTGCTGACCCAGGCAGCGAGCACCTACAAGCTGCCCAGCTTCTCGGAGATGCCCGAGGAGTTCAACGTCACGCTGCTGGAGAACGCCACCGAAGAGGGCGCGGTCTACGGCTCCAAGGCGGTGGGTGAGCCTCCGCTGATGCTGGCGTTCTCGGTGCGGGAAGCGTTGCGGCAGGCCGCCGCGGCGTTCGGGCCCGCCGGAGTCAGCGTGGAACTCGCCTCCCCGGCGACGCCGGAGGCGGTGTTCTGGGCGATCGAAGCGGCCCGCGGCGGTGACGCACGGCGCGGCGGTCACGCGGAGCACGACGTTCGTGACGGCGGCGCGGTCCGCGTCGGCACGAGCGCCCTGAGCAATGCCTGACACGACCTGGGTGGCCGCGGTCGCGCGGTTGCGAGCCCGCCGGGAGCCCGGCGTGCTGGTGACCGTCGCGACCGTGCGCGGCCACGCGCCCCGCCGGGCCGGTGCCAAACTCGTCGTGGGACGGACCGGGACCTGGGGCTCGATCGGCGGCGGCAACATCGAGGCCGTGGCCATCGACCGGGCCCGCGAGCGGATCGGCACGTGCCATCCGGAGCCGGAGCTGATGGAGTTCGCCCTCAACGACAAGGTGACCAACCGGCACGGCGTGCAGTGCTGCGGCGGAGCCGTCACCGTACTGCTCGAACCGCTGCCGGTGGTGCCCGCGGTGGCGGTCTTCGGCGTCGGGCACGTCGGGCTGGAGCTGGCACGCATCCTGGCCCGCCACAGCCTCGACCTGCACCTGGTCGACACCCGCACCGACATGCTCACCGACGAGCGGCTCGGCGTGCTCGCGGACGCGGTGGCGCAGATCCACGTGCACCACACGCCGCTGCTTCCCGAGGAGGTGCTCGAAGAGCTGGCACCCGGCACCCACGTCCTGATCATGACGCATGACCACGCCGAGGACGCCGCACTGGCCGACGCCGCCCTGCGTACCGCGGGAATCGGCTCGATCGGGCTGATCGGCTCGGCCGCCAAGTGGGCGCGTTTCCGGCAACGCCTGGCCACCGAGGGCGGTCACGACGCCGCCGCGATCGACCGGATCAAGACCCCGATCGGAATGACCGAGATCACCGGCAAGGAACCCGCCACGATCGCGGTGAGTGTCGCGGCGGACCTGTTGAGGACCTTCGAGGCGGACCGCGGCTGAGCGCCTCCGCTGAGCGCCTCCGCGCCTCGATCAGGAGGAGGGGCCTTCCCTTCCGGTTTGCCTTCCCGGTGTATGCGAGGCGGTTGGTTCGCCTTCTCGGCGCACGTGAGGCGTCTGGCCGGGCGGCACCGGCCAGGCGACCGGCGAGGCGGTCAGGTGCCGGGCGCGCGCTGTCCGGACGGGTCAGCGCTCGGCCCGGCGTACGGCCCGTACCGCGTCGTCGTCCATGGCCAGCCGGGCCGCGACCCAGGCCAGCGCGGGCGCGTTCCGGTCGAGGGCCGTGCGGTCGATCGCGTCCAGGCGGTCGCACGGCTGGTGGTAGCAAGGGTCGAACATCTGCCCAGCGGTGCCGCCGAAGCGTGCCTGCTGCTCCTCCGTCTTCACCCCCAGGTTTCCTCCGTCGATGCCACCGACCGGGAGGCCGGCGGCCTGGAAGACCAGGTGGTCGGAGCCGATGGCGCCTGGGTCCTGGCGCTCGAAGGGCAGACCGTGCCGGGTGAAGTACCCGGCGAACAGCTCGGCGATCTCGTGGCTGCCGCCCGACCCCGGATCCCACACGAAACGCCCGGAGTTGGAGGGTGCGAGCAGCTCGCCGTTGAGGACGGCCGCGATCCTGCCGCGCTCGGCGGGGGAGAGGTGGTCCACGTAGTAGCCGGAGCCGACGTCGAGGATCTCCTCCGCGCCCCACCACATGAATCTGACCTTGTTGCGCACCGCGTCCTGATGCGGAGCCATCGCCAGCGCCGTCTGCAGGACGGTCGCGGCCGTCGAGCCGTTGTCGTTGATGCCGGGAGCCTCGGGGACGCTGTCCAGATGCCCGCCCAGCACGACCACGTCGTCAGGGTCGCCGCCGCGCGTCTCGGCGATGAGGTTGACCGTCGTGCGCTCCACGTTCCGCGCCCGCAGCGTCAGCCGCACCCGCGCCCCGTTCCGTGCCGTCGCCTGACGGGCCAGCCGCTCCCCGTCTGTCTGGGAGACCATGCCCATGGGGATGCTGAAGTCCGCCGGGTCCATGGCCATGAGGCGGTAGTTGTTCTCCGGCGACGGTGTCGGGTAGTACATCACCACCGCCCGTGCGCCGGCCCGCGCGGCGACCTGCTGCTGGTGCGCGAAACCGCAGGCGTTCCGGGCCAGGACGACGACGGAGCCGCGGACGGCCACGCCGTCGTAGTCGTCGGCCGCGCAGCCGGTTCTGCCCTCGGGCAGGGCGACGGCCCGCGCGCGGACGCCGCTCGCGGCGGTCGACGGCGTGAACCGCGTCATCAGTACGGGTACGTCGTGAGCCCTTCCGTGGCCCTTCCGCACGGACAGCCGTTCGTCGGTGACGTCGAAGTCGGTGTAGGGAACCTGCTGCCGCTGCACCGCGTACCCCGCGGCCTCCAGCCGCCCGGCGACGTACCGCACCGAACGGGTGAACCCGGGCCGGTTGTAGCCGCGGTCGCCGCCGCTGGCGTCCGCGATCCGCTGGAACGCCCGCAGATGGCGGAACACCTCACGGCCGCGTACCTGAGCCGCCAGCCGGTCGGCCGTCAGCCCGCGCGGGTCGTCGGCGCGTGCCGGGGCGTTCCCAGCGGGCGCAGTGGTGGCGGCGGCCACCGTCTGCTGCCCCGCCAGGCAGGTCAGCGTCAGCGCGGCTGCCGCCGTCAGTCTCAGCACCCGGCGCAGCGGGCGGGAGGAGGTGCGCACAGAGAGTCCCTTCGAGCGGTGGCCCGCGACGCGGGCGAGAACCGGCCTCGCACGGGCGGCGACGGCCGGCTTGGCACGGGCGACGGACGGTCTCGCACAGGCGAGGACCGGCCTCGCGTCGGCGGTGGCCGACGCCGGTGGCGGGGCGGGGGGACAACCGGACCCGGGCAGGCGCCGGGCCGCAGCCCCGGGTCCGGGCGGGACCCGGACCCGTGCCGGGTCAGGATGCCCCCCCCGGCCGGTCCTCGCCTGTGCGAGAC
>NZ_JASKYT010000141.1:0-18629 GCF_041028275.1 Streptomyces sp. PU-14G | reverse complement strand
CTCCACCCCCGTGTCGCTCCTCCTCCCCGGCGCTTTTCCGACGCCCCTCCCGGYCCGTACGCGGGCGCGTGTCCGCCGGTGCCGCACCGGCGAGCGTGTGCCCGGCGTACGAACCCGCCCCTGAGCACCTCGCACGCGCCGGTTCCGCGCTCTCACGTCCGTCCCACTGGTTCGACTGATTTCGGCCGGTCGGCCTTTTCGAGACACCCTTCTCGGAGAACAAAGCGGACAAGAGAGAAGGAAGGGAGGTGACGCGCAATGCGGAAGATCTCCATGAACGCCGAGGCGGTGGTCCGGGCCGACCGCGCCCGGGATGCCAAGTGCCCCTTCACCTGGTGGTGGTATTACGCCCGGTGAGCCGGCGGTGCAGGGCCGGGCAACCTCCAGGGCCCGGCCCTGCGCCCCTGTACCACGCCTCTCCCCCTCAGCGCCGCACCCCGTGATGCCGACAGACGCCGCATTCGTCCCGCCCGGACCTCGTGGTCCTCTCCTTCTGGAGTGCCCTCATGCGTTTTCGTCGTTCTCGCTGCCTCACCTGCTACTGGCATGACGGCCGCTTCGTCCTCCACCCCTATCCGCACGGCACCCCCACCGCGCTGCACCCGGCGGCCACCGAGATCCTGTCCGCGTTCGAGGGGTGGACCTCGCCGGGCGACGCCGGCAAGGACCTGGCGCACTTGGCCCCCGAGAGCGTCGAGGAAGCCGTTTCGGCTCTCACCGAGGCGGGTGCCCTGGTGGCGGAGGACAGCGCGCGAGCCGAACTGGACGAGGAGACGGAGCGGAACTGGGGCGCGTGGGCGCCCGAAGCCCCGTTCTTCCACTACGCCACCCAGGACGTGTACGACGACTTCCCGGCGGAGACCGACGACCTGCACGGCACGTCCACGGCACAGCCCCAGCCCCAGCGTCTGGAGGAGGCGGAACCCGATCCGGCCCTGTTCACCGGATATCCGCACGCGCCGCGCGTCCTGCTGCCCCGCCGCCCTCTCCAGCCTGACCTGCTCGCTCCCTACGCGCAGGTGCTGCACGAGCGGCGCACGCACCGGGACTTCAGCCCCGCACCCGTCTCCCTGGACACGCTCGGCCCCCTGTTGGCGACCGCGTTCGGGCCGGTCGACTTCATCGACTGCGGACGGGGCGCGCTCTACCGGCGGACCAGCCCGCAGGGCGGCGCCCGGCAGGAGCTCGACACCTATCTCGGTGTCCTCGACGTCACCGGCCTCACGCCGGGCTGGTACCACTACAACGGTCTCCAGCACTCCCTCGAACTGCTCACCGAGGGCCTGTCCCGCGAGGAGGCCGCTCACCTGTGTGCGGGCCAGGACTGGGCCGGTGACGCCGCCTTCCTCGTCGTCCTGGCCGCCCGGCTGAAGCGGATGGGCGTCAAGTACCCCACGCCGCGCTGCTACCGGGTCTGCCTCCTCGACGCCGGGCACCTCGGGCAGACGTTCGCCCTGACCGCCACGGCGCTCGGCCTCGGGCCCGCCCAGACAGGTGCGTTCCGTGACACCCCGCTGGCGGAGGCGTGCACCCTGGACAACACCGGGCACACGCCGCTGTACGTCCTCGCGGCAGGCCACCCCCGCCCCGACCAGCGGCAGGCTCCGCCGGTCGCCACGACACAGACCTTCGCCGCCACCCGCATCCTGGACACCGGCGACTGAGCCGCCACAACCACCGGGGAGCGAGCGGAGGCGCGGTGCGTTGCGGTGACGCGAGGTCACACGCACCGGCCGCACGCCCGCTCCCCGCGCGCTCGCTACGCTTCCGGCACCTCCTCCGCCCTCCCCCGCGACACACCATCCCGCGCCACGTCCCCCGTCACGCCCTGCGGTGCCTCATGCGCCACGTCCCCCGTCACGCCCTGCGGCGCCTCACGCACCACGTCCGCGGTCTGCTCGCCGCCCGCGGCGGCGTCCCGCGTTCCGTCGCGCCCGGCGATGAGCAGCCCCGCTGCCGCCACGGCCACCCCGATCAGCGCGTAGAGGAAGGCGTGCCGGAACCCGTCGACGCCCGCGCCGCCCACGGCGACACCGACCAGCACGGCCAGGCCGAGAGAGCCGCCGAGTTGGTCGACCGAGCGCTGCACGCCTGCTGCCGTACCGGCGTCGTCCTCGGTGACCCCGTGCAGCGCGGCGTTCTGCAGGCCCAGCAGCCCGATGCCCATGCCGGCGGCGACGCCGACCATGCCGGGCAGCACGTCGACGAGGTAGCCGCCGTGGTCGGGGACCCGGGCCAGCCAGCCCAGACCGGCCGCCGTGCAGGCCAGACCCACCAGCGCGGTGCTCCGTACGCCGACTGCGGCGATCAGCCGGGACGCCAGCGAAACGGCCGCCAGCACGACGGCGCAGAACGGCAGGAAGGCCAGCCCCGCCTGCAGGGGGCTCAGCCCGACGACATCTTGCAGGTAGAGGGTGAGGAGGAAGAACGCCGTGGACAGCGCGGCGCTCAACAGCACGGTCGCACCGTTGGCCACGGCCCGTGTGCGGTGCGCGAAGAAGGACAGCGGCACCAGCGGGCTCGGCGTCCGTGCTTCGACGAGGACGAACGCGACGAGCAGCAGCACCCCGGCGGCGATCGCCACCGGCGCCGACTCCAGTACGCCGTACACGAGGCTCAGCGGCCCCGCGGTCAGCAGGGCGGCGCCGGGCAGGTCCAGGCGTCCCGTGCGGGGGCGCGGCTCGTCCGCGGGCACCAGTTTGGGCGCGAGCAGCAGCACTGCCGCCGTGAGCGGCACGTTGATGCCGAAAATCCACCGCCAGTGCAGGAGTTGGGTCACCACACCGGACAGCAGGACGCCGACGACGAGCCCGCTCGAAGAGATGGCGCCCCACACGCCCAGCGCCTTGGCCCGTTCGGCGGGCCCCGGGAACAGCAGCGCGATCAACGACATCGCCGCGGGTGATGCCAGCGCCTCACCGGCGCCCTGGGCGAAACGTGCACCGACGAGCGTGGGCAGGTTCGGTGCCAGCCCCGCCGCCAGCGAGGCGAGGGCGAACAGCGCGGCACCGAGCAGGAACATCCTGCGGCGCCCCAGGAGATCGGTGACCCGGCCGCCGAGCAGCAGCAGTCCGCCGCCCACGAGGGTGTATCCGGTGACGACCCACGAGAGCGAGGACGTCGGCGCGTCGAACTGCGCCCCGATCGAGGGGAGTGCCACGTTGACGACGGTCACGTCGATGGCGATGAGGAACTGCAGGAGAGAGAGCAACGCGAGCGCCGGCATCCGCCGGTCAGGGGCGGGCGGGGCCGCGTGTGCTTCGGGAAAGGTGTTCACGAAGTGGGTACTCCAGGCAAGGGGACGTCACGGCCACGGTCACGTGGCCGTCAGGACGCTTCCGTGCCGCGGTACGACGACTCGGCCCCACCGGTCACCACCGGTACGGCCGCCGCCGTGGAACGGCACACCTGGAACTACTTCGTGAGAGCGATACCCATACGGGGATCGTAGCGGCACAGGACCGCTCGTCGCAGCCGGGCTTGTCACGGCCGGACTTGGACTTGTCACGGCCCGACGCGTCACGACCGCGAGGCGTCACGACCGGGACGCGTCACGACAGCGAGGGCGTCACGACCGCGACGCGCCACCGCCCACCGCCTCCAGCGCCTGTTCCGGGCTGGTCACCACCCGTACGCCTGCCGGCACCGGCGGCCGGCGGACCACCACGACAGGGATGCCCCTCTCCCGTGCCGCCGCCAGTTTCGGCGCCGTCGCGGCGCCACCGCTGTCCTTCGTCACCAGGACGTCGACGCGGTGGCTGCGGAGCACCTCGCGTTCACCCTCCAGCGTGAAGGGACCGCGCTCCAGGAGCAGGTGTGTCCGCGCCGGAAGGGCCGTCCCCGGCTCCGGCGGGTCCACGGAGCGGACCAGGAACCACAGATCCTCGGTACCGGGCCCGGCGAAGGCGCTCAGGCCCAGCCGTCCGGTCGTCAGGAAGACGCGCCGCCCCAGGCGGGGCAGCGCGGCGGCGGCGGCCTCCAGCGAGGCGACCTCGTGCCAGTCGTCGCCCTCGGTGGGGGCCCAGCCGGGGCGGCGGAGGGCGAGCAGGGGAACATGGGCTGCGACCGCGGCCTCGGCCGCGTGGAAACTGATCGTCCCGGCGAAGGGGTGGGTGGCGTCGATGAGGAGGTTCACACGGTGTGTACGCAGCCACGCCGTCAGCCCCTCGACCCCACCGAAGCCGCCGATGCGCACCTCGCCGCCGCCCGGCAGCCGGGGCCCTGCCACCCGGCCCGCCAGGGAGCTGGTGACCCGGACTTCGGGCTGCGCGGTGTGCAACAGTTCCGCCAGCCGTCGGCCCTCGGTCGTACCGCCCAGAATCAGTACGTGCACGGGGGACGGCTCCTTCTGTGAGTGACGGGTGTGCCGCCCACGCACCACGCGGAGAGCACGCTGTGCGGAGAGCACGCCGCGCGGAAAACGCACCACGCGGAGAACGCACCGCGCGGGTGACACATGCTGTGGCGGGGGCCTGAGTGAACGACGACTTCGGTGAGTGGCGAGGAGACATGGGCGAGGCGAAGGGCGGGCGCGGCGCCCAGCTGCAACGGACCGGGCTGCGGCCCGGCTGGACGACCGGTGCCTGCGCGACGGCGGCGACGACGGCCGCCTGCACCGCCCTGCTCACCGGCGACTTCCCCGACCCGGTGCCGATCGTCCTCCCCAAGGGCGAGCGCCCGGCGTTCGCCCTCGCCTACGAAGAGTTGGACCCCGCAGGGCAGTGGGCGACGGCGGCCGTCGTCAAGGACGCGGGCGACGATCCGGACGTCACCCACGGCGCCGTCGTCCGTGCGACCGTCCGCGCGCTGCCCGCCGGGGCGGGTGTCGTCTTCCGGGCAGGGCCGGGGGTGGGCACCGTCACCCGTCCGGGGCTCCCCCTGGAGGTGGGCGAGCCCGCCGTCAACCCCGTGCCGCGGCAGCTGATGCGCGAGCACGCGGCCCGCGTGGCGGCGGAACACGGCGGCAGCGGCGACGTGGAGATCACCCTCGCGGTCGACGGCGGCGAGGAGATCGCCCGCTCCACCTGGAACCCGCGCCTGGGCATCCTCGGCGGGCTGTCCATCCTGGGGACCACGGGCATCGTGGTGCCGTACTCGTGCTCGGCGTGGATCGACTCGATCCGGCGCGGGGTGGACGTGGCGCGGGCCGCGGGCCGCACCCACGTGGCGGGATGCACGGGGTCGACGTCGGAGCGCACGGTGGTCGCCGAGTACGGGCTGCCCGAGGACGCGTTGCTGGACATGGGCGACTTCGCCGGCGCCGTCCTCAAGTACGTGCGCCGCCACCCGGTGGACCGGCTCACGGTCTGCGGCGGCTTCGCCAAGCTGTCCAAGCTGGCCGCCGGGCACCTGGACCTGCACTCCCAACGCTCCCAGGTGGACAAGGGCTTCCTCGCCCGGCTGGCCCGCCGGGGCGGGGCGGACGAGGCACTCGCGCTCGACGTCGCGGAGGCGAACACGGGACTCGCGGCGCTGCGTGCGTGCGAGGCCGCCGGGGTCCCCCTCGGCGACCTGGTGGCGCAGGCCGCCCGCGACGAAGCGCTCGCGGTGCTGCGCGGCGCCCCGGTACGGGTGGACGTCGTCTGCATCGACCGCGCGGGGGCCGTGGTGGGACGCAGCACCGTCCGCTGACCCCGCGGTGGCGTCCTCCCGGGCACGCGCGCGGGCGCGGACTCCGGGGTTCGCCGTGGCCGCCCGGTCGGTCAGCACACGTGCCGGTCCCGCTCCGCCGAGTACAGGTGGCTGTCGCGGAAGTGCTCGGCGGCGAGCGTACGGCCCACGAGGATGACGGCCGTCCTGCTGACTCCCGCCGCCCTCGCCTGGTCCGCGATGTCCGCCAGCGTGCCGCGCAGGACCAGTTCGTCGGGGCGGCTGGCGAAGGCGACCACGGCCGCCGGGCAGTCGGAGCCGTAGTGCGGCAGGAGTTCGGCGACGACCTCGTCGACGTACCGCACCGCCAGGTGCAGCACGAGCAGCGCGCCGCTGCGGCCGAGTGTGGCCAGGTCCTCGCCGTCCGGCATGGGCGTGGCCTGCCGCGCGACCCGGGTGAGCACCACCGTCTGCCCGACGGTCGGCACGGTCAGCTCCCGGTTGAGCGCGGCTGCCGCCGCCGCGAACGCGGGCACGCCGGGCACGACCTGGTAGTCCACCCCGGCCGCGTCCAGCCGGCGCATCTGTTCGGCGACGGCGCTGAAGACGGACGGGTCGCCCGAGTGCAGCCGCGCCACGTCGTGCCCGTCGGCGTGCGCCGCGACCAGCGCGTCGGTGATGGCGTCCAGGTCGAGCTCGGCGGTGTCGACCAGGCGTGCGTCCGGCGGGCACTCGGCGAGCAGTTCGCGGGGTACCAGGCTGCCCGCGTACAGGCACACCCGGCAGGCGGCGAGCGTGCGGGCGCCGCGCACCGTGATCAGGTCGGCGGCACCGGGGCCCGCGCCGATGAAGTACACGGTCATCTCTCGTCTCCCACCACATCGGAGCTGTCGTCCACCGCGGCGGACGACACATCGGCACTCGCAACGACGGGCACGGCGCCCGACGCATCCGCACTCGCAACAACAGGCGCGGCGCCGGCGCCCTCGGCGCCGGACGGCTTGCACACCGCCCACTGCGTCACCGGCATCGCCTGCCGCCACCCGGTGAAGCCGCCCACCGGCACCCCGTGGGAGACGCCCAGCCGCACCAGCTCGCCGCCGTACCTGCGGTACCAGTCCACCAGCAGCGCCTCCGATTCGAGGGTGACGGTGTTGGCGACCAGCCGCCCGCCAGGCGGCAGCGCGCGCCAGCAGGCGTCGAGCAGTCCCGGTGCGGTCAGGCCGCCGCCGATGAACACCGCGTCGGGGGCGGGCAGTGCGGCCAGCGCGGCGGGTGCGGCGCCGGTGACGACCCGCAGCCCGGGCACGCCGAGCCGGTCGGCGTTGCGGGCTATGCGCTCCGCGCGCGCGCCGTTCCGCTCGACGGTGACCGCGCGGCACGCCGGATGGGCCCGCATCCACTCCACCGCGATCGAGCCCGCGCCGCCGCCCACGTCCCACAGGAGTTCGCCGGGCGCGGGCGCCAGCGCGGCGAGTGTCGCCGCCCGCACATGGCGCTTGGTGAGCTGCCCGTCGTGCTCGTACGCCTCGTCCGGCAGCCCGGGTACGACCCCGAGCCGGGGCGCGCCCGAAGCGGTGTCGCCGGGGTCGCGGGCGCACTCGACCGCGACGATGTTGAGGGGGTCGCCGGGCGGAGACGACCAGTTCCGCGCCGTCCCCCCGACCACGCGTTCACCGTCCCCGCCGAGCTGCTCCAGCACCCGCATCGAGCTGGCGCCGAACCCGCGTTCCCGCAGCAGCGCGGCGACCTCGCCCGGAGTGTGCGCCCCCGCGCTGAGCACCAGCAGGCGCCGCCCGTGGTGCAGTACGGCCGACAGGCGTGCCAACGGGCGGCCCACCGCGCTGACGACCTCGCACTCCTCCTGGGCCCAGCCCAGCCGGGCGCACGCGAACGCCACGGAGGAGGGGTGCGGCAGCACGCGGGGCACCGTGCCGAGGACCTCGCGCAGGGTGCGCGCGATGCCGTAGAAGGACGGGTCGCCGCTCGCCAGCACCGCGACGCGGCGCCCGGAGTGCGCGGCCAGCAGCCCGGGCACCCCGGTGCGCAGCGGCGACGGCCACACCACCCGCTCCCCCGCGCACGCGGCGGGCAGCAGCGCCAGCTGACGGGCGCCGCCGATCAGCACCTCGGCCCGGTGCAGCGTCTCGCGGGACGGCTCGGGGAGCCCGGCCCACCCGTCGGCGCCGATCCCGACGACCGTCACGGCGGAAGGATCGGCGACGTCGCGGCGGGCGGTGGGGGACGTCACGACGGCACCTCGGGCTTTCGAACAGGGGATGGCTGGCACCCTACTGTCCGCTCCCGGCACCGCCGCCACAGGGCCCGGTCCACAATGGAGCGCATGGATCGAAACGCATCGCCCGACCAGTCCGCCCAGGACACGCCTGACCAGGCCATGCCCGACTGGGAGAAGCGGTTCCGGGCGCCGCGCGTCTCGCTGCCCGAGTGGGCTGAGGACGCACCGGAACGGTCGCTGTTCATCTCGAACGCGACAGGAACGTTCGAGCTGTACGCCTGGGACCGGACCACCGGCGAACAGCGGCAGGTCACCGACCGCCCCAACGGGACGACCGACGGCACTCTGACGCCGGACGGCGAGTGGATCTGGTGGTTCTCCGACACCGACGGCGACGAGTTCGGCGTCTGGATGCGGCAGCCCTTCGAGGGCGGCCCCGACACCCGCGCCGTCGAGGGACTCGACCCCTCCTACCCGGCGGGCCTCGCCCTCGGCAGGGACGGCACCGTCGTCGTCGGCCGCTCCACCGACGAGGACGGCTCCACGATCCACCTTTGGCGCCCCGGCTCCCCCGCCCCCGTGGAGATCTACCGGCACAGCGAGTCCGCCGGTGTCGGCGACCTCTCGCACGACGGCACCCTGCTGGTGATCGAGCACACCGAACACGGCGACGCCATGCACTCGGCGCTGCGCGTCGTGCGCCCCGACGGCTCGACCGTCGCCGAACTCGACGACAGCGAGGGCGGCACCAAGGAACTCGGACTCACCGTGCTCGGGTTCGCCCCCGTGGACGGCGACTCCCGGCTCCTGATCGGCCACCAGCGGCACGGCCGGTGGGAGCCGATGATCTGGGACCCGCTGACCGGCACCACGCGCGAGCTCGCCATCGACCTGCCGGGCGACATCTCCGCCGAGTGGTATCCGGACGCCTCGGCCCTGCTGGTCGCGCACAGCCACCAGGCCCGCGACGAGCTGTTCAGGTACGACCTGGCAGGCGGCGAGCGCACCCGCATCGACACCCCCGCGGGCTCCGTGCTGGGCGCGACCGCGCGGCCCGACGGCACCGTGGAGTTCCTGTGGTCGTCGGCCGCCCAGCCGCCGCAGGTCCGCTCCACCACCGGTGCGAGGGTGCTCGACCCGCCCGGGACGAAGGCGCCGGAGTCCGTCCCCGTCGAGGACGCCTGGGTGGAGGGCCCCGGCGGGACCATCCACGCCCTCGTCCAGAAGCCGGCAGGACAGGGCCCCTTCCCCACCGTCTTCGAGGTGCACGGCGGGCCCACCCACCACGACACCGACTCCTTCGCCAGCCAGCCCGCCGCCTGGGTCGACCACGGCTTCGCCGTCGTCCGCGTCAACTACCGCGGCTCGACCGGCTACGGCCGTGCCTGGACCGACGCGCTCAAGCACCGGGTCGGCCTGATCGAGCTGGAGGACGTCGACGCGGTACGGGCCTGGGCCGTCGACTCCGGTCTCGCGGACCCCGACAGGCTCGTGCTGGCCGGCGGCTCCTGGGGCGGCTACCTCACCCTGCTGGGGCTCGGCATCCAGCCGGAGGTGTGGGCGCTCGGGCTGGCCGCCGTCCCCGTCGCCGACTACGTCACCGCCTACCACGACGAGATGGAGGCGCTGAAGTCGATGGACCGCACGCTGCTCGGCGGCACCCCCGAGGAGGTACCCGAGCGGTTCGAGGCGTCCTCACCCCTGACGTACGTCGAGAAGGTCCGCGCGCCCGTCTACATCTCCGCGGGTCTCAACGATCCCCGCTGCCCCATCCGGCAGGTCGAGAACTACGTGGGCCGGCTGGAGGAGCGCGGCCACCCGCACGAGGTGTACCGCTACGACGCGGGCCACGGCTCGCTCGTCGTCGAGGAGCGGATCAAACAGGTCAGGCTGGAGATCGACTTCGCGACCCGGCACCTTCCGGCCCTGACGCCGAGTCCCGAGCCTGCGTGACCCCGTCATCCCCGTCGGTTCCGTTCTCCGGGCCGGTCTCCTCCTGGGGGAACTCCCCCTCCGGGAGGAGACCGAGGGCCGCGTCCTTGGCCATCTCCGCCTCGCGCCGGAAGAAGCGGAACCACATGAAGACCACGAACCCGGCGAAGACGAACCACTGCGCCGTGTAGCCCAGGTTCTGGAACGCCTTCATGTCGAGACCTGTGCCCTCGGGCGCGGCCGGCGGCACCGGCTTCAGCGGCTCCCGCGTCCGCTGCTCGGTGATCCAGGCCCCCTCCACGCCGTACGGCACGATGTTGACGAGCGCGGAGGCGTTGATGAAACCGAGCTGGTTCTTCGGCAGCGCCCCGGTGGCCTGGTCACCCGCGTCGTTCTGCGACTCGGACGCCTGGAGCACACCCCGGACGGTCACCTCGCCCTGCGGCGGCGCCGGCACCCGCGCGGGATCGGGGCTTCCCGGAAGCCAGCCCCGCACCACGGGAAGCGCCTTGCCGTCCTTCGTGTCGTCGGTACGCAGCAGGGAGAGCACGTAGAAGCCCCGCTCGCCCTTGACGTCGCGGTCCGGGACGAGCAGCGGATGCGCCGCGTCGAACCGCCCCGTCACCTTCGCGGTGCGGCCGACGGTGTCCTCCGTCACCGGCAGCAGGGACGCGAGCGGGCGCGCTTTGGCGTGCGCGGCGCTCTGCGACTGCTCCTGCTGCTCGTGGTGACGGTCCACCCGGTCGTCGAACCGGCTCAACTGCCAGCTGCCCATGAACAGGCACACCGGAATCGCCAGCACGGCGAAGATGTTGATCCCCCACCAGCGCGGGGTCAGCAGGAACCGGTACACCCCACCACGGTACGCCCCGGCAGAACGCCCCTCTGCGGGGCACCCCCTCTTCGCACCGTGGTCAAGACCGCAGCCTTCGCACGGTGGTCAAGACCGCCGTCGAGGAACGGGGCACCTCAGCTCTGCGGGATGACGCCCGTGCGGTAGAGCGTGCCGCCCGCGCACGTGTCGGCAAGACGGGTGTTGGCTATCGGGGCGCCGCCCTCCGGCGTGTGGGAGACGACGACGTCGCTGCCGCCCTCCCCCGGGTCACCGCCACCGCCGTCGCCCTCGCCAGGCGTACCGGTACCGCCACCGCCGCCGTCACCGCCACCGTTGCCCTGGCCGCCGTCGCCCTGTCCCGCGTCGGGGCCACCGGAGGGCTCGCCCTCGTAGCGCCCGCCCTGCGGCGTGGGACTGCCGCCCCCGCAGTTGCCGCCGGGCACGAACGCGAACTTCACCACGTACGCCTGCCCGGGCTTGAGCACCACCTCGTCGCGCGCGACAGCCGGATCGCCCAGCCCGGGGGCCGCGTCCCCACTCGTGTGGTCGACGACCGTCACCCGGCCCCGCGCGCCGCCCTGCACGGACGCGCCGACGAAACCCTCGCCCTCCACCGTGCAGGCGTCGCTGGAGACGTTGGACACGCGGAAGCTGCCGTAGATGGTGCCCGCGCCGTCGGGCGCCCCCGACTGCGCTGAGCCCCGCCCGAGCTGATCACTGCCGCAGACCGGTGCGCTGGCACTCAGCGTCTCGTCAGGGCCGGGACCGCTGCTTCCGGGCCCCGAAGGGGAGGGGTGGGCGCTGCCGCCGCCCTTCTCGCCCTTGTCCTTGTCCCGGTCCTTGCCGCCGCCGTGCTCCTCGCCGCCCGTGCCGCCCTGCGACCCCGAGCCGGCCTCGGGGCCGCGGGTCTGGCCGTGGGTGCTGGCTGCGGTGACCGGATGATCCTCGTCACCACCGCCAGGTACGACGCCGCCGTAGAAGAGCGCGGGCACGCCGACCGCCGTGACCAGCACCGCCGCCACCCCGCCCACCATCGCCTGGCGACGGTGCGCACGGCGCGCCGGCACGGCCTGACGCAGGTGCTCGAGGGTGCTCTCAAGGCTCTCGGGGGAGGGGTCGAGGTCGCGGACGCTGTCCTGGAGGAGGCGGCGCAGCGCGTCCTCGTCACCCGGCAGTCCGCCCTCGGCGAAGTTCCCGGCACCGGACGCGCCGACCCCGGACGCACCGGCCTCCGAGGCGCCGACCCCGGACGCACCGGCCTCCGACGCGCCGGCCCCGGACACACCGTCCTCCGACACACCGGCCCCGGACGCGCCGTCCTCGGACACTGCCTGCTCCCCGGGGGGAGCCTTCTCCCCGGGGAAGACCTGCTTGCCGGAGGAAGCCTTCTCCCCGGAGGAGGCCTTCTCCCCGGAGGAGGCCTTCCCTCCGGAGGAGGCCTTCCCTCCGGAGGACGAGCCCTCCCCGGGAGACGTCTCCTCGCCGGGCGTTCTCTCCTCGCGGGGCTCCATGCCCTCACTCATGACGCCGCCTCCATGGCGGTGCGCAGCGCGGCGATACCGCGCGAACCGTACGCCTTCACCGAGCCGAGCGAGAGTCCGAGCACCTCGGCCACCTGAGCCTCGGTCATGTCGGCGAAATACCGCAGCACCAGCACCTCACGCTGGCGCCGCTGCAAGCCGCGCATCGCCTGTATCAACTGATCCCGTTCGAGCTGTTCGTAAGCCCCCTCCTCGGCGCTCGCCATGTCGGGCATCGGCTTGGAGAGCAGCTTCAGCCCGAGGATGCGGCGGCGCAGCGCGGAGCGGGAGAGGTTCACGACCGTCTGCCTGAGGTAGGCGAGGGTCTTCTCGGGGTCGCGGACGCGCTTGCGCGCGGAGTGGACGCGGATGAACGCCTCCTGGACGACGTCCTCGCAGGAGGCGGTGTCGTCGAGCAGGAGCGCCGCGAGCCCGAGCAGGGACTTGTAGTGGGCGCGGTAGGTCTCGGTCAGGTGATCGACTGTGGTGCCCGGTGCCATTGCCTCGTCAGCGTCCCCACGCTGGGCGAGCGGGCGCGCAGGTCGCGCGGCAGGCCAGGGCGCGATCACCGGCATGCCTCCGGCCACCGGCAGCCCAGCGGCGCGCGGTGTGGGTCCGGGTCGACCAGGGGCCGTTGCGATTCCGAGTACCTCTGCCACGCCTGTTTGACACGTTTCCCCCCGTCAGGGTTGTACGCGACAGGCACTGTGCGGGAAAACACACCACATGCCGTCATACACACATCTCTCGGTCTTCAGGAACACCCCGTTCGCCTCCCCTTCTCCCGGTCGCCTGCCGCACGCCCCCAGTGCGGCCGTGGCGCGGCCCGGAGGGAACAAAGACGCTCCCCGCCGCCTGCCGGTTGCAGGGGCGGGGAGCGTCATTCTCCGTCAGCCGGTGCCACCGTGGCCAGAGGGGGCGCGCGCCCCGAAGGGGCGCGGGGAACTGCGCCCCAAGCCACGGAGCACTCGCAGCCTGCGACGCACAGTCAGGGGCAGCCCCTACCCAGCAAGACCCCCGGACAGGCCACAGCCACAGCGGCCGGCGGTCAGCCGTCAGCGGTCGGCGGTCAGCCGTCAGCCGTCAGCCGTCAGCCGTCGGCGGCCAGCCGTCAGCGGTCAGCGTCCCGTGCCGCCGTAGACCACGGCCTCGTCCGTGTCGCTGTCCAGCCCGAAGGCGGAGTGGACGGCGCGGACGGCGTCGCCCACGGACTCCTCGCGCGTCACCACCGAGATGCGGATCTCCGAGGTGGAGATCAGCTCGATGTTCACCCCGGCGTTGGACAGCGCCTCGAAGAACGTCGCCGTCACACCCGGATTGGTCTTCATGCCCGCACCGACGAGGGAGATCTTCGCGATCTGGTCGTCGTAGCGCAGCGAGTCGTAGCCGACCTTGCCCTGCGCCTTCTCCAGCGCCGAGATCGCCTTCTTGCCCTCGCTCTTGGGCAGCGTGAAGGAGATGTCGGTCAGCCCGGTGGACGCCGCGGAGACGTTCTGGACGACCATGTCGAGGTTGATCTCGGCCTCCGCGACGGCCCGGAAGAGCGCCGCGGCCTCACCCGGCTTGTCCGGCACCCCGACGACCGTGACCTTCGCCTCGGACGTGTCGTGTGCCACACCCGAGATGATCGCCTGCTCCATCGACTCTTCCCCTTGCCCGTCCGGCTGCTCGGTCGTGACCCACGTGCCCTTCAGGCCGGAGAAGGACGACCGCACGTGGATCGGGATGTTGTAGCGGCGCGCGTACTCCACACAGCGGTGCAGCAGCACCTTGGAGCCGGACGAGGCCAGCTCCAGCATGTCCTCGAAGGAGATCTGGTCGATCTTCTTCGCCTTCTTCACGACCCGCGGGTCGGCGGTGAAGACACCGTCGACGTCCGTGTAGATCTCGCACACCTCGGCGTTCAGGGCCGCCGCCAGCGCCACAGCGGTGGTGTCCGAACCACCGCGGCCCAGCGTGGTGATGTCCTTGCTGTCCTGGGAGACGCCCTGGAAGCCGGCGACGATGGCGATGTTGCCCTCGTCCACCGAGTCCTTGATGCGGCCCGGGGTGACATCGATGATCCGCGCCTTGTTGTGCGCGGAGTCGGTGATCAGACCCGCCTGGCTGCCGGTGAACGACTGCGCCTCGTGGCCGGCGGATTTGATCGCCATCGCCAGCAGGGCCATGGAGATCCGCTCTCCGGCGGTCAGCAGCATGTCGAACTCGCGCCCGGAGGCGACCGGAGACACCTCTGAGGCGAGGTCGATCAGCTCGTCCGTCGTGTCACCCATCGCCGAGACCACGACGACAACCTGGTTGCCGTTCTTCTTGGCTTCGACGACCCGCTTGGCAACGCGCTTGATGCCTTCGGCATCGGCAACGGAGGAGCCGCCGTACTTCTGCACGACAAGGCCCACGTGTGCTCGCTCCTCGAATCATTTCCCGGGACCCCGGCGCTCCGCGCGACGCTGCCCGGAAGGAAGGGATCCACTGATCGGCTCAGTGTAACGACCGGACGGCATCCACACCCGTCCGCCGAATCCCCTGCCCGCCGCGCCTCGGATGACACGGATGACACGGAAACGTGACTCTGTTCACGATCCGAGCGGACTATCCGAGCGGACGGTTTCGCGGCTTCCTCCGCGAGCCGGCCGCCGCCTCAGGCGTTCTTGAGACCCAGGGGGACACCGATCTCGGCTGCCATCACCTCGCCCGCCTCGGCCTCGAGGGAGCCGTCACCGTCCTCGTCGGCGGCGGTGCTGTCGGTGTCGAGGCCGTCGAGCTCGTCCAACGGCTTGTCCAGCCGTACGTGAGCCACCAGGGACTGGAGAGCACGCAGCGCGGCGGAGGCGGTCGGGCCCCAGTTCGAGAGGTAGGAGAACTGCCACCACCACAGGGCCTCGCTCACCCGGCCCGCACGGTAGTGCGCCATCCCGTGCCGCAGATCGGTGATGATGTCGGCGAGATCGTCGGAGATCCGGCACGCGACGGGCGCCGAACGCGGCACGTACGGGTCGAAGACCTCGGAGTAGACGTCCACCGGGTCCAGCAGCGTGGCGAGCCGCTCCCGCAGCTCGTCCACGTCCGGTTCGGGACCCACGTCCGGCTCGTACCGCTCGTCCGGGACGATGTCCTCGTGCGCGCCCAGCCGGCCGCCCGCCAGGAGAAGCTGCGAGACCCCCAGCAGGAGATAGGGCACGACGCTGTCCGGCTCGTCGCCCTTGGCGACCTCCGCGACCGAGACGATGAAGCTGTGGACCTGGTCGCTGATCTGGACCGCGAAGTCGTCGGGGTCCTGGGTGATGGCGTTCAGCGTCGCATCCGACATCGGGCAACCTCTCCCTCGCTCGCACTTACGGAGCTCACACGTCGGAGCTCACACGTCGAGGAGCCGCCTTCCCTCGAAGGCCCTCCCCAGGGTGACCTCGTCCGCGTACTCCAGGTCGCCCCCGACGGGCAGCCCGCTCGCCAGCCGCGTCACCTTCAAACCCATCGCGGAGACCATCCGCGCCAGATAGGTGGCCGTCGCCTCGCCCTCCAGGTTCGGGTCCGTGGCCAGGATCAGCTCGGTGACCGTCCCGTCCGCGAGGCGGGACAGCAGTTCCCGTATCCGCAGATCGTCAGGGCCGACCCCCTCGATGGGGCTGATCGCCCCGCCCAGCACGTGGTACCGGCCACGGAACTCGCGGGTCCGCTCGATCGCGACGACATCCTTGGGCTCCTCGACCACGCAGATGACCGACGGGTCGCGGCGCGGATCGAGACAGACCCTGCACTGCTCCTCCTGCGCGACGTTGCCGCACACCGCGCAGAACCTGACCTTCTCCTTGACCTCGGTCAACGCGCCGGCGAGCCGTCGCACGTCGGCGGGCTCGGCCTGCAGGATGTGGAAAGCGATCCGCTGCGCGCTCTTGGGACCGACGCCGGGCAGCCTGCCCAACTCGTCGATCAGATCCTGGACCACGCCTTCGTACACGGACGGCTCCCGCCTGCACTCGCTGCCCGGACTTCTCCCGTCCGAGCAGGCCTCGTTCTCTGAGTACGTTAGTGGCCCGTACGGGCCACTACTAGCCACTGCCGCGCCGCCGGGCACGCGGACCGGCGAACACGCGGCCCGACCGCGGGCGCGGCCCGACGGCGGGCACATGGCCCGACTGGCGCGCGGACCGACGGCGGGCACATGGCCCGACCCCGGGCGCGTGGCCCGCCCCCGGGCACGTGGCCCGCCYCCGGGCGCGTGGCCCAACCGCGGACACGTGGCCCGACTGGCGCGCGGACCGACCACGGACCGTGGCCCGCCCCCGGGCGCGTGGCCCAACCGCGGACACGTGGCCCGACTGGCGCGCGGACCGACCGCGGACCGTGGCCCGACCCCGGGCGCGTGGCCCAACCGCAGACACGTGGCCCGACGGGCGCACGGCCCGACCGCGGACACGTGGCCCGACGGGCCGCGGGCCGTCAGCCGTGGGCCGGGGGCCGAAACCCGCAGCAGCACGCCACCGCGGGCACCCGGCCCCGGCCGCATGGAGCCGCCGTCAGAACGGAAGACCCGGCATTCCGCCCATGCCCTGCGCGAGGGGGCCGAGCTTCTGCTGCTGCAACTCGGCGGCCACGCCGTTCGCGTCGCGGACCGCCGCGAGGACCAGATCGGCGAGAGTCTCCGTGTCCTCCGGGTCCACGGCCTTCGGGTCGATGACCAGGCCCTGGAGCTCACCGGAACCACTGACCGTCGCCTTGACCAGGCCACCGCCCGCCGAACCCTCCACGGCCGTCTCGGCCAGCTCCTGCTGCGCCGAGGCCAGATCCTGCTGCATCTTCTGCGCCTGCTGCAGCAACTGCTGCATGTCGGGCTGCCCACCACCGGGAATCACGATCGGATCGCTCCTGGCTCACTAGACGCCGTACTGAACGTCCCCGAGCCTACGTGCTCCGCTCCACCAGGGTGTCCCGCCCCGGACAACCGCCCCGGGAACCCTCTCGACCGACCGCCGCGACCCACCACAGCCGAGCAGGGAGCCGTAGCCGGCGGGCCCCGGTCACTCGTGCTGGAACTCCTCCACCACCGTCGCACCGAGCTCGCGGACGATCAGATCGTGACCGGAGAGAGCCGAGTCGTCGAGGTCCGGGTCGTCCTCGGCGGGCATGTCGTCCTCCAGCCCGACACGCGCCGAGGGCGCGGGAGCAGGCGGCGGCGAGGAAGGGGGGCCCGAGGCCTCCGGCTCGGGAGCCGGAGAGGGCACCGGAGCCGTCGGCGGCGCGGGAGCCGAGGCGGGCCCCGCGGACTGGCCCGCCCCACCGGGTGCCGTCTGCGGCGGCGGGGAAGCCGACCACTGCTGAGGCGGCCCCGCCTGCGCGGGCGCCGCCATCGCACCGCGGGTGCCCGCTCCCCCGATCGAGCCGGACCCCGCGCCGTACCCGGAGCCCGGCCCGTTAGGGCCCCCGGGACCACCGCCACTGCCGCCACCAGCGCCCCCCGAGGGGTCGACCAGCGCTTCGACCTGCCACTGCACGCCGAGCGCGTCGGTGAGCGCCTGCCGCAGCACCTCGTCGCTGCCGCCGCCCGCGAAGCTGTCCCGCGCACCGGCGTTCGGGAAGCCGATCTGGAGCGTCTTGCCGTCGAAGCCGACGACCTGCGCGTTCTGGCTGAGCAGGATCCAGGTGAACCTGCGCCGATTCTTGACCGCCTCCAGGATCTGCGGCCACATCTGCCGGATCTGCGCCGGATCGCCACCCCCGCCGGCGGGACCACCACCACTTCCGGCCCCGCCGCCGTTGGCGGGGCCGCCTCCGTGCACGGGGCCACCACCGTTGGCGGGGCCGCCTCCCGGCCGGGCGCCGGGACCGGGGTCCGACGCCGGTGGCTGCGCCTGCCCCTGTCCTTGCGCCTGTCCCTGTCCTTGCGCCGGCGCCGTTCCCGCCGGGCCGCCGCTCGTCGTCGCCGGGGCTGACGGCACACCGCCCCCGGGCACGGCCGCCCCGGGCCACGCTCCCGGACGCCGCGCGGGCTCGCCGGTGCCCGCCCCGGCGCCACCGCCGTCGCCGGGACCCGACCCTCCAGGCCCCGTACCGCCGGGCCAGGCACCGGGACGGCGCGGAGGCTCGGCCGCAGGGGTGGACGGCGGCGCGACGGCTGCGGCAGCCACCCCGACGCCGGGGCCGGGCGCGGGGCCGTGCCCCCCGTCGGCGGGCGCCGAGGCCTCCGCACCACCCCCCGGAAATCCGGACTCGTCCTCACCGGAACCGGACGCGGAGCCGGGCCCGGGATGCGGGCCCGCGGCGGCAGGCGGCATCCCAGGAGCGGGGGCCGGCATTCCGGGAGCGGCGGGCGGCGTTCCGGGAGCGGCGGGCGGCGTTCCGGGGGCCCCCCCCCCCCCCCCCCCCCCCCCCCCCCCCCCCCCGGTGAGGACGAGTCCGGATTTCCGGGGGGTGGTGCGGAGGCCTCGGCGCCCGCCGACGGGGGGCACGGCCCCGCGCCCGACGCCGGGGCGGGCACCGGCGAGCCCGCGCGGCGTCCGGGAGCGTGGCCCGGGGC
>NZ_JASKYT010000140.1:0-17433 GCF_041028275.1 Streptomyces sp. PU-14G | reverse complement strand
CCGTCCTCCCGCCGCCTTTGCCGCCCCCGCGGCCGTGGGGAGGGCGCTACTGCCGGCGCAGCAGCCGGGTGGCGCCCGCGGCCACTGTCGTGGCCAGCACCCAGCCCGCGAGGACCATCACCGCGGCGATCCACTGGTAGCCGCCCGCCGGGTTCCAGGCGGTGTCCTGGCCGAACGAGATGACGGGCAGCAGCAGGTCCAGTGCGTAGAGGGTGGCGTTCCAGTGGGGCGCCTCGCCGTCCTTGAGCGCGGTCGGCCGGTGCGCCTCGAACAGCAGTGCCCCTGTCAGCCAGAGGAGGACCATCCACAGCGCGGCCTGCGCCGGGCGGTAGCCGTAGGCCACCGTCCAGTCCTGCAGGACGCCCCACACCTTGCCGGGCAGCGGCAGCGTCTCGCGGCGGCGGCGCTGTTTGGCGAGCAGCACGATCCGCGCGTTGGTGTCCTCGCCGCTGTTGCGGTACATGGCCGCGAGCTGCTCGTAGGGCTCGGGCGCGTACTCCGCGGTGGCCGCGTTGATCCACTGGAGCCGCTCACGGACGTTGAAGTGGCCCTCCTTGGGGATGGCGTGCGCGTAGGTGAAGCCCGCCATCCACAGCCGGTGGTCCTGCGGCCAGCTGGAGGCGCGGTCCATCAGCTTCTCCACACTCGCCCCCGACAGCACGACCAGGCCGCGCTCGGGCAGCTGCGGGGTGAAGGTCAGCTCCGGCGTGCTGATGCGCCGCAGCGACAGCTCCTGGTCCCGCTGCATCTCCAGCCGGGCGTTCTCGATCACCAGCGAGGAGCCGAACCGCCCGTCGTCCAGCACCATGCCGCCGGTGCACTCGAAGTGCTTGGTCCTCCACCGTGTGCCGCCCTGGGTGGAGAAGTCGTAGCGGGTGCCGGTCGGCGGGGTGGCGCCGTAGAGCTGCGGGGCGTTGCCGCGGCCCGCGTCGGCGAAGCTGGCCACCTGGTCGACGGTCATCTGCGGCGCGTACAGGGCGACGCGACCGCGCGGGTTGCGCAGTACGGAGCCGAACATGTGCAGGGAGCTGCCGACCGCCGCGCCGCGCAGGCTGACCTGTCCGTCGGTGACCAGCAGACTGGCCTGGAGCTCCTGGGAGACGTTGACCCCGTCGGCGGCGATGGCCCGGGTGCGCCGTCCGCTGCCGACGGTGGCCTCGTTCAGCAGCAGATCGGTGCCGATCGTGGCGTCCGTCAGCTTGATGCCCTCCGGGATGCTGCACCGGGGCAGGTGCAGGTCGCCCTCGGTGGTCAGCCGGGCCGCGTCGAAGCGGGGCAGGTAGCAGTCGACGAAGCGCGCGGTGCTCACCCGGGCTTCCGGCATCCGCACCTCGTCCTCGAAGCGGCAGGACCGCAGCTCGAAGTAGGGCTCGACGGACCCGCCGGCCAGGTCCAGGCAGCCGGTGACGGACGCGCCGGTCAGGTGGAGGGAGGCCACCCGGCCCAGCAGCGGCGGAGGACCGTGCAGCAGCAGCAGCGCGATCACCCGGGCCCGCACGGTGCGCTCCGGGCCCCAGGGGTGGTCGCCGTTGGGGTCGTCCAGCTCGGCCTCGCCGCAGCGCAGATCGTGCTCGGTGCCGTTGCGGAAGGCCTGCCACAGCCCCCACTCGGCGGTCGTCAACCGCAGCCCCGGCGGCGGCTCGCCGGAGTCCGCTGGCTCGCTCACGTGTCTCCCCCTCGATCGAACGGTCGCGGTCACGCTCGGCAGCCCCCGGAACAGTCGTGGCCGCGGGCGCGAACGTGGTGGTCGTACCGCTTCCCTTCCCGCTCTGTGACGGGATGAACGCACGAGGCGACAAACCTCCCGCGTGGTCGTGTGGAACGGCGTGTGACGTGTATCAGCCTCTGATACGGGCGGCGGTCACGTGTCGCGGGTCTGAGAGACTTGGAGGTGTGATCTCCCGAATCGATCTGCGTGGTTCCTCGCCGGCCCCGGGCCCGGCGAGCGGGACCATCGACCGCGACCTGCTGCCCCGTGCCGAGCTCGACGTCGAGGCCGCCCTGCACAAGGTGCGGCCCATCTGCGACGACGTGCGGCATCGTGGCGCGGCGGCGGTGATCGAGTACACGGAGAAGTTCGACGGCGTCCGCCTGGAGCGCCTGCGGGTGCCCGCCGAGGCGCTGACCAGGGCGCTCGACGAGCTGGACCCGGCCGTGCGGGCCGCGCTGGAGGAGTCGATCAGGCGGGCCCGGATCGTCCACCACGACCAGCGGCGCACCGACTCCACGGTGCGGGTCGTGCCGGGCGGCACCGTCACCGAGCGGTGGGTGCCCGTCGAGCGCGTCGGCCTGTACGTGCCGGGCGGGCGCGCCGTCTACCCGTCGTCGGTCGTGATGAACGTGGTGCCCGCGCAGGAGGCCGGTGTCGGCTCGCTGGCCGTCGCCTCGCCGGCCCAGAAGGAGTTCGGCGGCCTGCCGCACCCCACCATCCTGGCCGCCTGCGCGCTGCTGGGCGTGGACGAGGTGTACGCGGCGGGCGGCGCCCAGGCCGTGGCGATGTTCGCGTACGGCACCGCCGAGTGCGCCCCGGTGCAGCTGGTCACCGGGCCCGGCAACATCTACGTGGCCGCGGCCAAGCGGCTGCTCAAGGGCGTCATCGGCATCGACTCCGAGGCAGGGCCCACGGAGATCGCCATCCTCGCCGACGACTCCGCCGACCCGGCCCACGTCGCCGCCGACCTGATCAGCCAGGCCGAGCACGACGTGGTGGCCGCCGCCGTCCTGGTCACCCCCTCCGAGGCGCTGGCCGAGGCCGTCGAGGCGGAGCTGGCGGCGCAGGTGCCCGCCACCAAGCACAGCGAGCGCATCGCCGAGGCGCTGGCGGGCCGGCAGTCGGGCATCGTGCTCGTCGACTCCCTGGAGAGCGGTCTGGCGGTCGTCAACGCGTACGCCGCCGAGCACCTGGAGATCCAGACCGAGGACGCCGCCGGGTGGGCGGCCCGGGTCGTCAACGCGGGTGCCGTCTTCGTCGGCCCGTACGCGCCCGTCTCGCTCGGCGACTACGCCGCGGGCTCCAACCACGTGCTGCCCACCGGGGGCTGCGCCTGCCACTCCTCGGGCCTGTCGGTCCAGTCCTTCCTGCGCGGCATCCACGTCGTCGACTACTCCCGCGACGCGCTGGCCGAGATCACCCCGCACGTCGTCGCCCTGGCCGAGGCGGAGGATCTGCCCGCGCACGGCGCCGCGCTGAAGGCCCGTTTTGTCGGAGACGAACGCGGCAAGCACGGCGTCGGAGACGAACGCGGCAAGCACAGCGAGTGGAAGGTTCCGAAGGTCCGTTGAGTTCCGTGACCGGCAATTCCTCCGTGTCCTCGTTGGACGCGCTGCCGCTGAGGGACGAGCTGCGCGGCAAGTCGCCCTACGGCGCCCCGCAGTTGGACGTCCCCGTGCGGCTGAACACGAACGAGAATCCGTATCCGCTCCCCGAGGAGCTGGTGGCCCGCATCGCCGAACGCGTCACCGAGGCGGCCCGCGAGCTGAACCGCTACCCCGACCGCGACGCGGTCGAGCTGCGGACCCGGCTCGCGGACTACCTGTCGCGCACCGCGGGGCACCCCGTCACGCGCGAGCAGGTGTGGGCGGCCAACGGCTCCAACGAGGTGCTCCAGCAACTCCTCCAGGCGTTCGGCGGCCCGGACAGGGTCGCGCTGGGCTTCGAGCCGTCGTACTCGATGCACGCGCTGATCTCGCGCGGCACCGGCACCGGCTGGATCTCCGGGCCGCGCAACGACGACTTCACCATCGACACCGAGGCGGCCGTCGCCGCCATCGCCGAGCACCGGCCCGACGTGGTCTTCATCTGCTCGCCGAACAACCCGACCGGCACCGCCGTCGGCGAGGAGACGGTCCTCGCGCTGTACGAGGCGGCGCAGGCGGCGCGCCCCGAACGCGGGGCGCTGGTGGTGGTGGACGAGGCCTACGGCGAGTTCTCGCACCGCCCCTCGCTGCTGCCGCTGATCGAGGGCCGTCCCACGCTGGTGCTCTCGCGCACCATGTCCAAGGCGTTCGGCGCCGCCGGGCTGCGGCTGGGCTACCTGGCCGCCGACCCGGCCGTGGTCGACGCGGTGCAGCTGGTGCGGCTGCCGTACCACCTCTCGGCCGTCACCCAGGCCACCGCGCTGGCGGCGCTGGAGTACACCGACACCCTGCTCGGCTACGTCGAGCAGTTGAAGACCGAGCGCGACCGGCTGGTGCGCGAGCTGCGGGCCATGGGCTTGGAGGTCACCGAGTCGGACGCCAACTTCGTGCAGTTCGGCCGCTTCGACGGCGCGGCCGGATCCCACGCGGTGTGGGAGGCGCTGCTGGGGCACGGGGTGCTGGTCAGGGACAACGGTGTGCCCGGCTGGCTGCGGGTCTCGGCGGGGACGCCTCAGGAGAACGACGCCTTCCTCGACGCGGTGCGAGCCGTGACGAAGGAGCTGAAGGAGAAGAGCGAAGCATGACGCGCAAGGGCCGGGTGGAGCGCACCACCAAGGAGACGTCCGTCACCGTCGAGATCGACCTCGACGGCACCGGCGAGGTCGACGTCTCGACGGGGGTGGGCTTCTACGACCACATGCTCGACCAGCTCGGCCGCCACGGCCTGTTCGACCTGACGGTCAAGACCGACGGCGACCTGCACATCGACAGCCACCACACCATCGAGGACACCTCGCTGGCGCTCGGCGCCGCCTTCCGGCAGGCGCTCGGCGACAAGCGCGGCATCGTCCGGTTCGCGAACGCCTCGGTGCCGCTGGACGAGTCGCTCGCCCAGGTGACGGTCGACCTGTCGGGCCGCCCCTATCTCGTGCACACCGAGCCCGAGAACATCGCCCCGATGATCGGCTCGTACGACACGACGATGACCCGGCACATCCTGGAGTCCTTCGTGGCCCAGGCGCAGGTCGCGCTGCACGTCCACGTCCCGTACGGGCGCAACGCGCACCACATCGTGGAGTGCCAGTTCAAGGCGCTGGCCCGCGCCCTGCGCTACGCCAGCGAGATCGACCCGCGCCAGACGGGGATCCCCTCCACCAAGGGCGCTCTGTGAGCTGGGGGCACCGCCTGGGGGCACCGCCCGGCCGGAGGCTGGGGGAGGTAGCTGGGGGAGCGCGCGCGGCTGCCGGGCGGCACGTGGGTAAGAAGCCCGCGGGATGCCGCGCGGGCGGAGAAGCGAACGGAGAGATGCCGTGACAGGGCTTGCCGCGCTCCTGATCTTCGTCGGGCTGTTCCTGGCGGGCGGAGCCATCTCGTTTTGGAAGCAGCAGTTGCCCAAGGGCGTCGTCGTGCTGCTCGGCGCGGCGTCCGCCCTCGCCCTGCTCGCCGGGATCCTGCGACTGGACTGGTGGTCGTGATGAGTGCAGCCAAGAGCGTCGTGGTCTTCGACTACGGCTTCGGCAACGTCCGCTCCGCCGAGCGGGCCGTGGAACGGGCCGGGGCCCGCGTGGAGATCACCCGCGACTACGACAAGGCCATGAACGCCGACGGCCTCCTCGTGCCCGGCGTCGGCGCGTTCGCCGCCTGCATGCGGGGGCTGACCGAGGCGCGCGGCCACTGGGTCATCGGGCGGCGGCTGGCCGGCGGCAGGCCCGTCATGGGGATCTGCGTCGGTATGCAGATCCTCTTCTCGCGCGGCATCGAGCACGGCGACGAGGCCGACGGCATGGACGAGTGGCCCGGCACCGTCGGGCCGCTCGCCACCGACGCCGAGCACCCCGTGCCGCACATGGGCTGGAACACGGTGGAAGCGCCGGCCGACTCGCGGCTGTTCGCGGGGCTGCCGGCCGACGAGCGCTACTACTTCGTGCACTCCTACGCGGTGCACGACTGGGAGCTGGAGACGGCCAACCCGGCGCTCAGGCCCCCCGCCGTCAGCTGGACGACGCACGGCAGCCGGTTCGTCTCCGCCGTGGAGAACGGGCCGCTGTGGGCCACCCAGTTCCACCCCGAGAAGTCCGGCGACGCCGGAGCCCAGTTGCTGCGCAACTGGATCGAAGCCCTGTGACCGCGCTGACGCCCACCCCCGTCAGCCCCGAGAGCCCTGAGAGCGAGAGCGCCGTGAGCAACCGGCTTGAGCTTCTGCCCGCCGTCGACGTCCGGGACGGCCAGGCCGTCCGCCTCGTCCACGGCGAGTCCGGTTCCGAGACCTCCTACGGCGACCCGCTGGAGGCGGCCATGGCCTGGCAGCGGGCCGGTGCCGAGTGGCTGCACCTGGTCGACCTGGACGCCGCGTTCGGCACCGGCGACAACCGCGAGCAGATCGCCGAGGTCGCCCGCGCGATGGACGTGAAGGTCGAGCTGTCCGGCGGCATCCGCGACGACGCCTCCCTCCAGGCGGCGCTGGCCACCGGCTGCCGCCGCGTCAACCTGGGCACCGCCGCGCTGGAGTCCCCCGAGTGGGTCGCCAAGGTCATCGCCGAGCACGGCGAGGCGGTCGCCGTCGGCCTCGACGTGCGCGGCACCACCCTGCGCGGTCGCGGCTGGACCCGCGACGGTGGCGACCTGTACGAGACACTGGCCCGCCTGGACGCCGAGGGCTGCGCCCGCTACGTCGTCACCGACATCGCCAAGGACGGCACCCTCAAGGGGCCCAACCTGGAACTGCTGCGCAACGTGTGCGCCCGCACCGACCGGCCCGTGGTCGCCAGCGGCGGCGTGTCCAGCCTCGACGACCTGCGGGCGATCGCCTCTCTGGTGCCGGAAGGTGTTGAGGGCGCCATCGTGGGAAAGGCGCTCTACACCAAGGCGTTCACCCTGGAAGAAGCGTTGGAGGCGGTTGCCCGATGACCGGAATACACCGAGTGGGCTCCGGCGCCCCGTGGGAGGAGCGGTTCGGCTACTCCCGCGCCGTGGAACTGCCGAACGGGCTGGTCCTGGTGGCGGGCTGCACCTCGGTGGTGGACGGGGTGATCGCCGAGGGCGGCCCCTACGAGCAGACGGTCAACGCGTTCTCGGTCGCCCTGGAAGCCCTCAAGGGGCTCGGCCTGGGCGCCGGGGACGTGGTGCGCACCCGCATGTTCCTCACCCACACGCGGGATGTGGACGAGGTCGGCCGCGCCCACAAGGAACTGTTCGGCGAGGTACGCCCGGCCGCGTCGATGGTCATCGTCTCCGGTTTCGTCGACCCCAGCCTCGTGGTCGAGGTGGAGGTCGAGGCGTACCGGGCGCAGCCGGACCCAGCAGCAGAAGGAGCACCACAGGCATGAGCCTCGCCGTCCGAGTCATCCCCTGCCTGGACGTGGACGCAGGGCGGGTCGTCAAGGGCGTCAACTTCCAGAACCTGCGCGACGCGGGCGACCCCGTCGAGATGGCGAAGGTCTACGACGCCGAGGGCGCCGACGAGCTGACGTTCCTCGACATCACCGCCTCCTCCGGCGACCGCGAGACCACCTACGAGGTGGTGCGGCGCACCGCCGAGCAGGTCTTCATCCCGCTGACCGTCGGCGGTGGCGTCCGCACCCCCGAGGACGTGGACAGGCTGCTGCGCGCCGGCGCCGACAAGGTCGGCGTCAACACCGCCGCGATCGCCCGCCCCGAGCTGATCCGGGAGATCGCCGAGCGGTTCGGCCGCCAGGTGCTGGTGCTCTCCGTCGACGCGCGGCGCCGCGCCGAGGGCACCGGGTTCGAGGTCACCACCCACGGCGGGCGGCGCGGTACCGGCATCGACGCCGTCGAGTGGGCCCACCGCGCCGCCGAACTGGGCGCGGGGGAGATCCTGCTCAACTCGATGGACGCCGACGGCACCAAGGACGGCTACGACACCGAGATGATCGCCGCCGTCCGCAAACACGTCACCCTCCCCGTCGTCGCCTCCGGCGGCGCCGGGCGCCTCGACCACTTCCCGCCCGCCGTCGGCGCCGGAGCCGACGCCGTACTGGCCGCCTCCGTCTTCCACTTCGGCGACCTGCGCATCGGCGAGGTCAAGCAGACCCTGCGCGGGGCGGGCAGCCCGGTGCGCTGAGGGGCCTCTACGATCGCCCCATGAGGCGACGTTCAGCAGGATGGTGGGTTCAGGCGACGGCGGTCGGGCACGGGGCGATCGGTGCGGTGCTCTACCGTGACGTGCTCGCGGACATGGCCCGCGCCGGTGTGGTCGGCTCCGTGCCCGAGCGCGGCGACCGCGCCGCCGCCTTCTGGTTCCTGGCCGCGGCACCCGCCCTGTGGATGGGCGGCCGGCTGCTGCGCTCGGCCGAGGAGCACGGGGACACCGCCGCGCAACGCACCGCGGGCGCCACGCTGCTGGGCGTGGGCGCGGTGGGCGCCGCGGCGATGCCCAAGGGCGGGTTCTGGGCGCTGCTGGGTCTCGGCGGCGAGGTGCTGCGCAGGTCGCGGCGCGCGTAGCCCGGGGCACGGCCCGCACGCGCGAGCTCAGGCCAGCCGGATCACCAGTGCGCCGGCCACCAGCAGACCCCCGCCCACGAGGGTGGCGCTGACCACCGAGGCGGGCGCGGACTGCCGGCTGAACCGGGCGCGGAGCCGCGGGAGCCCGGCCGCCCACACCCCGCACAGCAGCAGGGTGAGCAGGGTGCCGAGTGCGCACACCCCGGGCCAGCCGGTGTGCGCGTACACCGCCCCGGCCAGCGCGGAGCCGACCGCACCGCCGGCGAAGTAGCAGGTCATGTAGGCGGAGGTGAGACGCCCGCGGGCGTCGGGGTGCAGGGCGTAGATCAGCGACTGGTTGCTGATGTGCACCGCCTGGTGGGCCAGGTCCAGCAGGACGATCCCGGCGAGCAGCGGGGCGAGGTGGTGGGCGCCCAGCGCCAGCAGGCCCCAGGACCCCAGCAGCACCAGCGCGCCGGCTCCGGTGGTCAGCGTCGTCCGGCCGCGGTCGGCCAGGCGGCCGGCCGCCTGGGCGGCGACCGCGCCTGAGGCCCCGGCCAGGCCGAGCAGCCCGATCCGTCCGTCCGACCAGCCGTACCCGGGTCCGGCCAGCAGGAACGCGAGCGAGGCCCACAGCACGCCGAAACAGGCGAAGGCCAGCAGCCCGATCGCCGCCCTCGCCCGCAACACCGGTTCCGCCACCAGGAGTTGTGCCGTGGAGCGCAGCAGGGCCGGGTAGCGCAGGCGTGCCGTTCCCCGGTGGCGGGGGAGGCCGCGGCGCAGCGCCACGGTCAGGGCGAGCATCACCAGTGCGGCGGCCCAGTACACCGTGCGCCAGTCGGCGAGCTCGGCCACGGCGCCCGAGGCCGTGCGGGCCAGGAGCATGCCGAGCACCAGCCCGCTCATCACCGTGCCCACGACCCGGCCGCGCCGCGGTCCTGGCGCCAGGTCGGCGGCGAAGGGCACGAGGACCTGAGCGGTCACCGACAGCAGCCCGGTCAGCGCGGTACCGGCCAGCAGCAGCCCGTAGTTCGGGGCGGCGGCGGTCAGTGCGAGCGAGGCCGCGGTGGCCAGGGTCAGCCCGCACACCAGGCGGCGCCGCTCCAGCAGGTCGCCGAGCGGCAGGACGAACACCAGTCCCAGCGCGTAGCCGACCTGGGCGACCGTCACCACCAGCGCGGCGGCGGGGGAGGTGAGCCCCAGCTCGCGGGCGATGGTGTCCAGCAAGGGCTGTGCGTAGTAGTTGGCGGCCACGCACACGCCCACCGCCACGGACATGAGTACGAGGGTGCCGCGTGCCGGGCCCTCGGCGTCTTCGCGGGCGGGGCCGGTGCCGTTCCCGGCGGCGCGGGAGTGCGGCGGAGGGTGGGGCGGTCGGACCGAGGAGGAGGCCACGGGGCGTTTCCTTCCCTAGGAGGTCGGCTCGCCTCGATGCTCTCCCGCGGCGTTCGGATCGGTCCAACAGATGCTTGCCATGACAGCGATCGGCGGAAACGATGCGGGGATGGAACTCCGCCAGCTCGCCTACGCCGTCGCGGTCGCCGAGACCGGCAGCTTCACCCGCGCCGCACACCGCTGTTTCGTCGTCCAGTCTTCGCTCAGCGACCAGATCGCCCGCCTCGAACGGGAGCTGGGCGTCCGGCTGTTCGAGCGCACCAGCAGGCGCGTGCGGGTCACCCCTGCGGGGGAGGGGTTCCTCGGCCCCGCCCGGGAGGCGCTGGCCGCCGCGGAGCGGGCCCGCGGTGAGGCCGTCGCGAGCGGCAGCGAGGTCGGAGGCACCCTGGTCGTCGGCACCATTCATCCGCTCACCGCGGTGGACCTCCCCGAGCTGCTCGCCTCCTACCGGGGACGCCACCCCCGCGTCCGCGTCACGCTGCGCGCGCGGCTGGTGCGGGACCTCTTGCAGCAGGTGCGCGAGCACGCCTGCGACATCGCCTTCGTCGACACGGGCCCGGGCACGCTGCCCCGCGGGCTGGCCGGGCGGGTCCTCGCCCGCGACGCGCTCGTCGCCCTCCTCCCGCACGGGCATCCGCTGGCCGGTGCGGAGCGGGTGGCGCCGGCCCGGCTCGCGGAGGAGGACATGGTCGACATGCCGCTCGGCTCCGGGATCCGCCGGCACGTCGATGCGGCCTTCGCCGCCGCGGGCGCCACCCGTACCGTCGCCTTCGAGGCCGACACCATGGCGCTGCTGGAGCAGCTCGTGGCCCGCCGTCTCGGTCTCGGACTCGTTCCGGCGGCCACCGCGGCACGGATGGGCGGCCTGCCCACCGTGCCCGTCACCGGGGTGCCGCCGCGCACCGTGCAGGCCGTGTGGTCCCCGAGCGGCACCTCACCCGCCGCTCGCGCCTTCCTGCGCCTGCTCGACGAAGAGGTCCCGGACGCCGGGTCAGCCGAGTGAGAAGCCCGGCCGGAGAAGCCCGGCCGGTGCCCGGGGCGCGCAGGCGGAGCGCGCAGGCGGGCCTCCGCCCTCACCGCGGCGTCCGCGCCCCCGCGTCATCCGGACGGTCCGCGTCCCCCGCACCGTCCGTGACGTCCGCGTCCCCCGCGTCCCCCGCGTCGTCCGCTTCCTGCGAGTCGTCTGTGCCGCGTCGCCGGCTCAGGAGGGTCGTGCCCGTCACCACCAGGCCGACGGCCACGACCTTGGCGAAGCCGAAGGCGATCCCCAGGTGGTCGTCGGGCTGCCACGGGCCGAGGAAGAGGAACAGCGCGCCGACGGAGCCGAGCACGATCAAGACGGCGCCGCCGACCGGACCCATGCCGGACCACCATGCCTGGTCCTCCACACCGTGGGTGGCCTCCGCGGGTTCCGTGGAATCGGAGGCCTTGGCGGGTTCCGCGGGCTCCGAGGCCTCCGCGGGCTCCCGCTCGGGCTCGGCGGGAGATGTCCCGGTCCGCGTCTCGGTCCGGGTCTCCTTCTCGGTCACGGGGTTCCCTTCTTCGGTGCGGTGCCGGCCGTGGCAGGCCGCTTGGTCGCGACGAGGAGGCGGCAGCGCGGGGAGCCGTCCTCGCGCCGGCCCAGCGCGGGCAGCGCCCGCAGCGCGACGTCGAAGCCCGCCTCGTCCAGGTCACGGCGTACGGCGGCCAGTGGCCAGGTGCGGTAGTACATGACGAAGGACGGCCGCCACACGGCGTTGCGGACGCGCATCGCCGCGTCGAAGCCGAGCAGCGAGAAGTAGGCCGCCGTCCCCGGGCGCGGCGGGGCGGCGAGCGGGAACGCGAACGTGCCGCCCTCGCGGAGCACTTCGCGGACCTGCCCGAACAGGTGCGGTCGCTCCTGCGGCAGGAAGTGCCCGAAGGCGCCGAAGCTGACGACCAGGTCGAAGGTCCCGGGGCGGAACGGCAGCGCGTGCGCCTCGCCGCGCACCCAGTGCGGGCCGGGCTCCGGCTCGGTCGCCCACCGGAACCTTGCCTCCGCGAGCATGCCCGCGCTGAAGTCCGCGCCCACGGTGCGCCCGCCGCACACGTGGCGGAGCACCCGGGTGCCCGCGCCGGTGCCGCAGCACAGGTCCAGCCCGTCACCGAAAGGGCCGTCCGGCGCGAGGGCTTCGGCCGTGGCGTCCAGGACCGCTTCGGGGGTGCGGTAGGACGTGTGGTCGAACTTCGGCGCCAGCAGGTCGTAGCCGCGCTGGACCGAGGAGAGGGCCTGGCGGGCCAGTTCGGGAAGGGTGGGGCGCGAAGGATCACTCATCGTGCCCCGAGTGTAGGTGGCTCACTCCTTGGCGGCGGCCCGCAGGTACTCCCTGTTCATGGCGGCGATCGACGGCATGGGGATGCCCTTGGGGCAGGCCGTGGCGCACTCGCCCGCGAGGGTGCAGCCGCCGAACCCCTCGGCGTCCATCTGCTCCACCATGCCCAGCACCCGGCTCTCCCGCTCGGGTGCGCCCTGCGGCAGCGCGCCCAGGTGGTTGACCTTGGCGGAGGTGAACAGCATGGCCGAGCCGTTGGGGCAGGCGGCCACGCACGCGCCGCAGCCGATGCACTCGGCGTGCGCGAACGCGGCGTCGGCGGCGGGTTTCGGTACGGCGGTCGCGTGCGCCTCGGGGGCGGAGCCGGTGGGCGCGGTGATGTAGCCGCCGGCGCCGATGATCCGGTCGAAGGCGGAGCGGTCCACGACGAGGTCCCGTACGACGGGGAACGCGGCGGCCCGCCAGGGTTCGACGTCGACGGTGTCGCCGTCCGCGAAGTGCCGCATGTGCAGCTGGCAGGTGGTGGTCTGCTCGGGGCCGTGGGCCTGGCCGTTGATGACCATGCCGCAGGCGCCGCAGATGCCTTCGCGGCAGTCGTGGTCGAAGGCGACGGGCTCCTCGCCGCGCTCGATCAGCGTCTCGTTGAGCGTGTCGAGCATCTCCAGGAACGACATGTCGGGGGAGACGTCCTCGACCTCGTAGGTGCGCATCTCACCGGCGGTGGCGGCGTCCTGCTGGCGCCAGATCCTCAGGGTCAGGTTCACGTGTAGCTCCGCTGGGTGGGGTGGACGTCACTGAAGTGGAGGTCTTCTTTGTGCAGGACGGGCGCTTGGCCGGCCCCGGTGAACTCCCAGGCGGCGGCGTAGCAGAACTCCTCGTCCTTGCGCGCGGCCTCGCCGTCGGCGGTGCGGGACTCCTCGCGGTAGTGGCCGCCGCAGGACTCGGTGCGGTGCAGCGCGTCCAGGCACATCAGTTCGGCCAGCTCCAGGTGGTCGGCCACCCGGTTGGCCTTCTCCAGGGTCTGGTTGAACCCCTCGCCGCAGCCCGGCACCCTGACCCGCCGCCAGAACTCGGCGCGGAGCTCGGGGATGCGCTCCAGCGCCTTGCGCAGCCCTTCCTCGGTACGGGACATGCCGCACTCGTCCCACAGCAGTGCGCCCAGTTCGCGGTGGAAGGAGTCGGGGGAGCGGTCGCCCTGGTGGGAGACCAGGGTGTGCAGGCGCTCTGTGACGTCCAGCACGGCCTCGTGGACGGCGGGGTGGCCCGGGTCGGCGTCCTCGTGGGGGTGGCGGGCCAGGTAGTCGCCCAGGGTGGTGGGCAGGACGAAGTAGCCGTCGGCCAGGCCCTGCATCAGCGCTGAGGCGCCGAGCCGGTTGGCGCCGTGGTCGGAGAAGTTGGCCTCGCCGACGGCGAACAGCCCGGGGACCGTCGTCATCAGGTCGTAGTCGACCCACAGGCCGCCCATCGTGTAGTGGATGGCGGGGTAGATGCGCATGGGCCGCGTGTAGGGGTCCTCGGCGGTGATCCGCGCGTACATCTCGAAGAGGTTGCCGTACTTCTCCTCCACCGCCGGCCTGCCCATACGGGCGAGCGCTTCCGCGAAGTCGAGGTAGACGCCCTCCCTCCCCCGGCTGCCGCCGGGGCCCACTCCCCGGCCCTCGTCGCAGACGTTCTTGGCGGCGCGGGAGGCGATGTCGCGGGGGACGAGGTTGCCGAAGGAGGGGTAGAGCCGCTCCAGGTAGTAGTCGCGTTCGTTCTCGGGGATGTCCTGCGGTGCGCGGTCGTCACCGGGTGTCGTGGGGACCCAGACGCGGCCGTCGTTGCGCAGCGACTCGCTCATCAGCGTCAGCTTCGACTGGTGGTCGCCGGAGCGCGGGATGCACGTGGGGTGGATCTGGGTGAAGCAGGGGTTGGCGAAGTACGCGCCCCTGCGGTGCGCGCGCCAGATCGCGGTCGCGTTGGAGTTCTTGGCGTTGGTGGACAGGTGGAAGACGTTGCCGTAGCCGCCGGTGGCCAGCACCACGGCGTCCGCCAGGTAGGTGTCGATGCGCCCGGTGAGCAGGTCGCGGGCGACGATGCCGCGGGCGCGCCCGTCGAGGACGACGAGGTCGAGCATCTCGGTGCGCGGGTGCATCTCCACGTTGCCGGCGGCGATCTGCCGCGAGAGCGCCTGGTAGGCGCCGAGCAGCAGTTGCTGTCCGGTCTGGCCGCGGGCGTAGAAGGTGCGGGAGACCTGGACGCCGCCGAAGGAGCGGGTGTCCAGGAGTCCGCCGTACTCACGGGCGAAGGGGACGCCCTGGGCGACGCACTGGTCGATGATGGCGGTGGAGATCTCCGCCAGCCGGTGCACGTTGGACTCGCGGGAGCGGAAGTCGCCGCCCTTGACGGTGTCGTAGAAGAGCCGCTGGACCGAGTCGCCGTCGTTGCGGTAGTTCTTGGCCGCGTTGATGCCGCCCTGGGCGGCGACCGAGTGGGCGCGGCGCGGTGAGTCCTGGTAGCAGAACTGCACGACGTGGTACCCGGCCTCGGCCAGTGTCGCGCCCGCCGAGCCGCCCGCCAGCCCGGTGCCGACGACGATCACGGTGTGCTTGCGGCGGTTGGCCGGGTTCACCAGCTTGGCCTCGAAGCGGCGCCGCTTCCAGCGTTCGGCTACGGGCCCGTCCGGTGCCTTGGTGTCGGCGACCGGGTCGCCGGTGAGGTAGCTGGCGTACGGGGTGCTCATCAGTCCACCAATCCGGTCATGACGCCGAGGGGTACGGACAGGAAGCCGGCGGTCAGGACCACCGCGAGCGCGGTCGCGCCGCCCTTGAGGAGGCGCGCGGTGCCGGGGCGCGTCACCCCGAGGGTCTGCGCCGCGCTCCAGAAGCCGTGCTGGACGTGCAGGCCGACGGCGAGCATGGCGACGAGGTAGAGGACGCACGCGTACCAGTTCTGGAACCCGGCGACGATGTTCTCGTACGGGTGGCCCGCCTGGCCGCGCGGATTGACGGTGCCCGTCGTCAGGTCGAGCAGGTGCCAGACGAGGAACAGCGCGAGGATGATCCCGCCCCAGCGCATGGTGCGGGTCGCGTAGCTCGCTCGGTGCCGCCGGTGCCGGTAGGCGACGGGACGGGCCGCGAGGTCGCGCCGGCTGAGCTGATAGGCGGAGACGCCGTGCAGCACGACCGCCGCCACCAGCACCACCCGCACCAGCCACAGGAACCACTCGTGGTGCAGCACAGGAGCGCCGATCGTGCGCAGCCAGTGCGCGTAGCCGTTCATGTCCTCGGGGCCGAAGAAGACCTTCAGGTTTCCGAGCATGTGCGCGACCAGGTAGGCCAGCATGACCAGTCCGCTGACCGCCATGACGGTCTTCTTGCCGATCGTGGAGCCCCACAGCGTCCGCAGGAGGCCGCGCCGCCGCGGTCGCCTGGGCGGGGTGGTCCGCGGGGCGGAGGAGGGGGGAGTGCGCGTTGCCGTCGCCATGGTCATGAAGGTAGGGAAGGTCCCGGGCATCAGTCCAAGACATGAAACGGCTTCGCCTCATAGGCAGTAGCTATCGTGCGTCCGTAAGCTGGACCCATGCAGCTCCAGCAGCTCCGCTACTTCGTGGCCGTCGCCGACACCCGTCACTTCACGCGCGCGGCCCAGCGCGAGCACGTGGCCCAGCCCTCCCTCTCCCAGCAGATCCGTGCGCTGGAACGCGAACTGGGGGCCGAGCTCTTCCACCGGGCGCGCGGCCACATCTCCCTCACCGACGCGGGAGCGGCCCTGCTGCCGATGGCCCGCCGGGTGCTGGCCGACACCGAGACCGCACGCCGCGAGGTGCAGGAGGTCGCTCAGCTGCGCCGGGGCCGGGTGCGCCTCGGGGCCCCGCCCAGCCTGTGCGCCAGCCTGGTCCCCGACGTGCTGCGCGCCTTCCGCGACCGCTACCCCGGCGTCGACCTCGTCGTCCACGAGGACGGCTCCCAGGACCTGGTGCGGGTCCTGGCGGAGGGCGAACTGGACCTGGCGCTGATCATCACCCCGCTCGCCGGGCAGGGGCCCGTGCTGAGCACCTTCGAGCTGCTCAGGGAGGAACTGGTCGTCGTCTCCCCGCTGGACGAGCCGGCGCCGGTGCGCCGCTCCCGCATCCGTGTCGAGGACTTGCGGGGCCGTCCGCTGGCGATGTTCCGGCGCGGCTACGACCTGCGGGAGCTGACCGTGGCCGCCTGCCGCGAGGCCGGGTTCGAGCCGGTCTTCGGGGTGGAGGGCGGCGAGATGGACGCCGTGCTCGGCTTCGTCAGGGCGGGCCTCGGGCTGGCTGTCGTGCCCAGCATGGTCGCGGCCCGTTCCGGCCTGCGTGTCACCCGCTTCGCGCCCCCTGGGCTCCACCGCACCATCTCCGTCGCCCACCGCGGCGACATCTCACCGACCCGTGCGGCCCGCGAACTCCAGCACATCCTGACCGAGCGGTTGACGACGACGGGCGGCTGACGGCGACGACGGACGGCTGACGGCGGTGACGGGCGGCTGACGGCGGTGACGGACGGCTGTCGGCGAGGGCCATCGGCGGTGCCGAGTGGTGGACGACAGCGGGCAGTTGACGGCATAGGTTGGGGACAGCAGCGAAGACGAACTGGAGTTCACTCATGGCGGATGCCCCTCGCAAGGCGGCACGGGCGGACCGGATCGACACCTCGGTACCGCACTCGGCGCGGATCTGGGACTACTGGACCGGCGGCAAGGACTGCTACGAGGTCGACCGCGAGGCGGGCGAACGCATCCGGGCCGTCTTCCCGGACATCGTGACCCTCGCCCGCGTCGGACGGCACTTCATCGGGCGCACGGTGCGGTATCTGGTCGAGGAGGCGGGCATCCGCCAGTTCCTCGACATCGGGACGGGCCTGCCGACCGTGGACAACACCCACGAGGTCGCCCAGCGGGCCGCCCCGGAGTCCCGGATCGTCTACGTCGACAACGACCCCCTGGTGCTCGCCCACGCGAACGCCCTGCTCGCCAGCAGCCCCCAGGGTGCCACCGACTACATCGAGGCCGACGTCGAGGACCCGGAGACGATCCTGAAGCAGGCCGCCCGCACCCTCGACTTCGACCGGCCCGTCGCCGTGATGCTGATGGGCATCCTGGCGCACGTGGCCGACTACGACCAGGCCAGGTCGATCGTGCGGCGGCTGGTGGAGGCCCTGCCCTCCGGCAGCTACCTGGCGGTCCGCGACGGCACCGACACCGACCCCCGCTACGTGAAGGGCCTGGCGGACTACAACCGCAGCGGCGCCGTGCCCTACCGGCCGCGCAGCCCCGAGCAGGTGGCCGGGTTCCTGGACGGCCTGGAGCTGGTCGAGCCCGGCGTCGTCTCGTGCCCGCTGTGGCGGCCCGAGGCCCAGGGCGCGGGCGGCACCGCCTTCTCCCCTCTCTACGGCGGTGTCGGCCGCAAGCCGTGACCGCGCCCCGGCGTCACCCCCCCGACCGG
>NZ_JASKYT010000014.1:0-45062 GCF_041028275.1 Streptomyces sp. PU-14G | reverse complement strand
GATCGCCGCCGCGAAGGGCATCGACCTGATGTCCCCGGAAGGGCCGCRGCGGATCAACGCTCAGCTGTCGCGCGTCGCGGACGACATGAAGATCAATGTGAATCCGCGCTACGGGGAGTGGAACACGCGCACCTCCTCGCTCGGCGGGGACTCGTTGCCGCACGCCGGCGGGCGCCGGCCGCTGAGGCCGGCCGCCCGTCGCCCGTCCCTCCGCTGTTCGCCCGTCCCTCCCTGTTCGCTCGTCGCCTGGTCGGCTCCTGGGCGCCCGGCCTCCCGGCCCACCGGCGCCCGGGGCCGGTCGGGTTAGGTTCGTAGGGTGAACGAGATCCCCGAGACCGGCCGCGTCGTCCTGCTCACCACCACGCACCGGGTGGCGCCCGGGCTGCTGTCCTGGCCCGCCTGGGAGGCGCTGCGCGGCGCCGACCGTGTGCTGTGCGCCGACCCCGCGCATCCGCAGCTGCCGTACGTGCGGGACGCGGGCGTGAAGGTGGAGGCCGGGGTGGGGCTGGACGCGCGGACGCTGGTGGACGAGTGCGCGCACGGCGGCGGTCGCTCGCTCGTCGTGCTGGCGAGCGCCGAGGGCGAACCGGCGCTCACCGACGGCCTCGCGCGCCTGGCGGGCTCCGGCCGCCAGGCCATGCCCGACCTCGAACTGCTGCCAGGATCCTACGACCTGCCCGGCGCCCGGCTGCTGGACGCCGTCCAGGTCATGGACCGCATCCGCCGCGAGTGTCCCTGGAGCGCGCTGCGCACCCACGAGGATCTGCTCAAGTACGGCGTCGAGGAGATCTACGAACTCATCGACGCCATCGAGCGCGGCGACCGCGGCGAACTGCGCGAGGAACTCGGCGACGTGCTGCTCCAGGTCGTCTTCCACGCCCGCATCGCCCAGGACCACCCGGACGAGGCCTTCGGCATCGACGACGTGGCGGGGACGCTGGTCACGAAACTGGTCCACCGGCACCCGCACGTCTTCGGCGACGACGCAGCCGAGACCGCGGAGGAGGTCGAGGCGCACTGGCAGCGCCGCAAGGCGCAGGAGAAGAACGAGCGGGTCTCGGTGACCGAGGGCGTGCCACTGGGCCAGCCGGCGCTCTCCCTGGCCGCGAAGCTGGCGGGCCGGGCCCGTGCGGCCGGGCTCGACGTCCCCGTCGAGGGGACGCGTGGGGAAGTGGGCTACGGGCTTCTCGCCCTGGCCGTGGAGGCCGAGCAGCAGGGCATCGATCCGGAGGCCGCCCTGCGCGCCGCGGCCCGCACCTACCGCGACACGATCCGCGCCGCGGAGCGGCGCGGCTGACAGCGCGACGGGTTGACGGTGCCGTACCGGGCGGTAACACTCCCGTGATGGAGATCACCGAGGCCGGTACGGCACGGCGGTTCGGTCAGGGGCGCCGCTCGGGTGGGCCGCTCGCGGCGTTCGTCGCCCTGTCCGCCGTCGATCTGTACGCCACCGTCAAGGCCCCCAGGGGCCCGGCGCGCGCGGGAAAGCCCCTCCTCATGCCCGCCCTCGCCGCGCACGCCCTCTACGGCAGCCCGCAGGCAAGGCGCCCCGACGGGGCTCTCCTCGCCGGGCTGGCCTGCGCCACCGCGGGCGACACCGCGCTGCTGTGGGACCGGCACGACCGTGCGCTGCTCACCGGGATGGCCGCCTTCCTGGGCACCCAGGTCAGCTACACGGCGGGTATGGCAGGCCGGCTCGGCGGCGCACGCGGTCTGCAGGCCAGACCCCGGCGGGCGGTGGCCGCGTTCGCCGGGTGGGCGGCCGTCAACGCGGCGCTCGCGCCCGCCCTGGAGCGCCGACTGCGCCTGCCGGTGGCCGGCTACAGCCTCGCGCTCACCGCGATGGGGGCCGCGGCACTCGGGGTGGGCGGCAAGGTGGCCGCGGGGGCGGTGGCATTCGTCGCCTCCGACGCGCTGATCGGGCTCCAGCAGGCGGGGCACGCCTTCCCCTCCCAGGAGACGCTGATCATGGCGGGCTATCTGCTGGGCCAGTACCTGCTCACCACGGGCTGGCTGGAGCGGCAGCCCACGTAGCGCTCGCGGCGGCGGACACCGCGGCGCCTCACCTTCGCGTGTGCGGCGCCTCGTCTCCCTGTGGGCACCGCACCTCGTCTCCCTGTGGGCACCGGCCGCCGGTGCGGCGGTCGGCGGGTGCGTCTACGGTCGTGTGGGTGCACGATCAGAACCCCTCCTGCCCCGCCTCGCCCTCGGCCGCCGCGTCCGCGCCGCCCATGCCGCCGCTCTTCGACTGGCGGTTCGCCGCGGACCCCTACCCCGCGTACGCGTGGCTGCGCGAGCACGCGCCCGTACGGAAGACGCGGGTGCCCAGTGGGGTGGAGGCCTGGCTGGTCACCCGGTACGCGGACGCCCGGCAGGCGCTCGCCGACCCGAGGCTGAGCAAGAGCCCGCACCACCACGGCGAACAGGGCGCGCACGGCAAGGGCAAGGTCGGCATCCCCGGAGAGCGCAGCGCCAACCTGATGACGCACCTGCTCAACATCGACCCGCCCGACCACACCCGGCTGCGCCGCCTGGTCTCCAAGGCCTTCACGCCGCGCCGCGTCGCCGCCTTCGCGCCGCGCGTACGGGAGCTGGCCGACACGCTCATCGACGGTTTCGCGGCGCGCGGTGAGGCCGACCTCATCCACGAGTACGCGTTTCCGCTGCCGATCTACGCCATTTGCGAGATGCTCGGCGTCCCGCAGCAGGACCAGGAGGACTTCCGGTCCTGGGCCGGAATGATGCTCCATCAGCCCGGCAGCCCGCGCGGCGGTGTGGGCCGCGCGGTGAAGAAGATGCGCGGTTACCTTGCCGAGCTCATCCACCGCAAGAGGGCGGAGCTTGACCACAGGGGCGAGGGCTCCGACGATCTGATCTCCGGTCTCATCCGCGCCTCGGACCACGGCGAACAGCTGACGGAGAGCGAGGCCGCCGCGATGGCGTTCATCCTGCTGTTCGCCGGCTTCGAGACGACCGTCAACCTGATCGGCAACGGCACGTACGCGCTGCTGCGCGACCCCGGCCAGCGGGCCGTCCTCCAGCGGGCGGTCGCGGAGGACGACGAGGGGCTGCTGGCCACCGCCGTCGAGGAGTTGCTGCGGTACGACGGGCCGGTGGAACTGGCGACCTGGCGCTTCGCCACCCGCGAGCTGACGCTGGGCGGGCAGCGGGTGCGGGAGGGGGAGCCGGTGCTGGTCGTGCTCGCCGCCGCCGACCGCGACCCGGACAAGTTCGACGCACCCGACACCCTGGATCTGGCGCGGAGCGACAATCAGCACCTCGGATACGGGCACGGCATCCACTACTGCCTGGGTGCGCCGCTCGCCCGCCTGGAGGGCCGCACCGCGCTGGCCACGCTGCTGCACAGGCTGCCCGACCTGCGACTTGCCGCAGAGCCCGAGGAGTTGAGGTGGCGCGGCGGGCTGATCATGCGCGGCCTGCGGACGCTGCCCGTGGAGTTCACCGCCCGCGCGTGACGGATATGTGAGGGGCCGTCACCCACGTGACCGCGGCGTGATGTCCGCGACATTCGCTTGTGACGCCCGGCGTTCGCGGTTACGTTCGGTCGCCGACTTCGGTTGCCCTTTTCGGTGTCCTCCGTCGTCGTCCCGCTTGTCCCTTACGAGAGGTCCTCCATGCGCTCCGGGAACGGTCGGCACCGCCGCCCCCGCCAGGCACCCGCCCTGTTCGTCGCGGCCGGGGTCACCGGCGCGGGCATCGCGCTGCCGCTGCTGGGCGCGACCGGCGCGCACGCTGCCGACGCCTCGCCCTGGGACCGGGTCGCGGACTGCGAGAGCGGCGGCGTGTGGAGCGCGAACAACGGACACGGGTACTACGGCGGGCTCCAGTTGGACCTCGACACCTGGAAGTACTACGGCGGCACGGTGTACGCCGACCGGCCCGACCTGGCCAGCCGCAGCCAGCAGATCGCCATCGGGGAGAAGATCCTGGAGGCGGAGGGCCCGCGCTCCTTCCCGCACTGCGGTTCCGTCCTGGCGAGTGAGGTCAGTCCGGACGTCGACCTGGGCACCGCGCCCGACGACGCGGGATCGGACGCCGACCGGGGCAGCGGCCCTTCCGGTGACGAGTCGCCCGAGGCAGGGACGCCGAACGGCAAGGCGTCCGACGAGGCGTCCTCCGGCGAGGCGTCCTCCGACGAGAAGTCCTCCGACGAGAAGGGCTCCGGGGAGAAGGCGTCGGGCGGGGAGACCGCCGAGGAGGACGGTGGTTCCGGCGGCAAGGGCGGCGAGGGTGGCTCCGACGAGTCCGCCTCCGACCGGCCGTCCGCCACTCCGTCGCCGTCCAGCCCCTCGGACTCGCAGGACGCGGGCTCCGGTACGGCGGACGACGAGCGCGACTCCGGCGACGTCAACGACGCTGACCCGTCCGAGGGGGGCTTCGGCTGGTCGAACCAGGGGCCGTCCAGCCCGGAGCGGCTCAAGGACGCGTCCGAGGGGGAGGGCCGCGTCCTCTCCCCGGGGACGGGCAAGCACCGGGGCAAGCCCGACGACGGGAGCGACCGCGCCTCGCGGGGCGGCGAGAGGGAGGACAAGGGCGAGGGCGGCGGCAAGCACCGCGTCACCGTCCGGCCCGGCGACTCCCTCTCCCAGATCGCCGCGGACCGGGACGTTCCGGGCGGCTGGACGGAGTTGTACGCGCACAATCGCGACGTGATCGGTGACGACCCCGACCTCATCCGGCCGGGCCAGCACCTGCGCGTGTGAGCCGCCCCGCCGACAGGTGAGCCGCCACGTGTGAGCCGTCCCGTCCACAGGTGAGCCGCGCGGAGGCCCCCGCGAGCCCGCGCGTGGCCCTCATCGTGCGGCGGGGCGGGGGCGGGGCGCGCTGGACGGTTAGGCTCGGGGCGGAGAAAGCCGTCCGTCCCACACGAAGGAGAAACCTCGTGCCGTCCATCGACGTCGTCGTAGCCCGCGAGATCCTCGACTCGCGAGGCAACCCCACCGTCGAGGTCGAGGTCGGCCTCGACGACGGCAGCACCGGCCGTGCTGCCGTGCCGTCCGGCGCCTCGACCGGCGCCTTCGAGGCGCTCGAACTGCGCGACGGTGACGCCGCGCGCTACAGCGGCAAGGGCGTCGAGAAGGCCGTCCTCGCCGTCATCGAGCAGGTCGGCCCCGAGCTGGTCGGCTACGACGCCACCGAGCAGCGCCTGATCGACCAGGCGATGTTCGACCTGGACGCGACCGCCGACAAGTCCTCGCTGGGCGCCAACGCCATCCTCGGCGTCTCGCTGGCCGTCGCGCACGCCGCCTCCGAGGCGTCGGACCTGCCGCTCTTCCGCTACCTGGGCGGCCCCAACGCGCACCAGCTGCCGGTGCCGATGATGAACATCCTCAACGGCGGCTCGCACGCCGACTCGAACGTGGACATCCAGGAGTTCATGATCGCGCCGATCGGCGCCGAGTCGTTCTCCGAGGCGCTGCGCTGGGGCGCGGAGGTCTACCACGCGCTCAAGAGCGTCCTCAAGGAACGCGGCCTGGCCACGGGCCTGGGCGACGAGGGCGGTTTCGCGCCCAACCTCGGCTCCAACCGCGAGGCGCTCGACCTGATCATCGAGGCCATCCAGAAGGCCGGTTACAACGCGGGCCAGGACATCGCACTGGCGCTGGACGTGGCCGCCTCCGAGTTCTACGAGGACGGCGTCTACGCGTTCGAGGGACAGAAGCGCTCGGCCGCCGAGATGACCGAGTACTACGAGCAGCTTGTCGCGGACTACCCGCTGGTCTCCATCGAGGACCCGCTGTTCGAGGACGACTGGGCGGGCTGGAAGACCATCACCGACAAGCTCGGCGAGAAGGTGCAGCTGGTGGGCGACGACCTGTTCGTCACCAACCCCGAGCGCCTGGCCCGCGGGATCGAGGAGGGCTGCGCCAACGCCCTGCTGGTGAAGGTCAACCAGATCGGTTCGCTCACCGAGACGCTGGACGCCGTCGAGCTGGCCCAGCGCAACGGCTTCAAGTGCATGATGTCGCACCGCTCCGGTGAGACGGAGGACGTGACGATCGCCGACCTGGCCGTCGCGGTCAACTGCGGCCAGATCAAGTCGGGCGCCCCCGCCCGCTCCGAGCGCGTCGCCAAGTACAACCAGCTGCTGCGCATCGAGGAGATCCTGGACGACGCGGCCGTCTACGCCGGCCGCTCGGCGTTCCCGCGCTACAAGCGCTGACGCGAGCGCGGCGAGCGCGGCGAGTGCCGTGAGCGCCGTGAGCGCCGTGAGCGCCGCGAGCGCTGCGAAGGTCCGCCCCCTCCCGTCCGGCTCCCCGCTCCCCGCGGGGCCGGGCGGGGCCGGGCGGCAGGGGAGGCGAGGCAGGGAGAGGCGAGGCAGGGAGAGGTATGGGAGCGGACCGGGACCGTTTCTCCACCGCGACGCGCCTGCGTGCCCTCGGCGCACAGGCCGCGGAGCGGGTCTACCGGGCGCAGGGCCCGGCGAAACCGCGTACTCCGCGCAAGGGGCGGCTGACCGGCAGAGCCGCGCTGCTCGCCCTCGTCCTGTGCTCCCTCGTCGTCGCGCTCGCGTACCCCACCCGGCAGTACGTCAGCCAGCGTTCCGAGATCGCCGAGCAGCGCGCGCAGGCCGACCGGGCGCGGGACGCGGTCGAGGACCTGCTCAAGGAGCGGGCCCGCTGGAGGGACCCCGCCTACGAGGAGCGGCAGGCACGCGAGCACCTGCACTTCGTGCGGCCCGACGAGACCGGCTACACCATGCGGGACGGCACAGCGGACGTGCGCCGTCCCCGCGACCGCGGGCCCGCCGACCGGCCGTGGTACGAGAAACTGTGGGACGGACTGGACAGCGCGGACGACGCCGGCTGACGCCGCGCGCCGCCCCGCCCGGTCCCACCGGACCACCCGATACGAAGCGACGAGCGCCTTAACCCATGGACACCCCACCGCCCCAGACCCGGCCGACACCGCCCACGGACGCGGACGTGGCCGCCTTCCGCGAGCAGTTGGGCCGCCCGCCGCGCGGACTGCGCGCCATCGCCCACCGCTGCCCCTGCGGGCTGCCGGACGTCGTGGAGACCGCGCCCCGGCTGGAGGACGGGACGCCGTTCCCCACCACGTACTACCTCACGTGCCCGCGTGCGGCCTCCGCCATCGGCACGCTGGAGGCGGACGGCGTGATGAGGGAGATGACCCAACGGCTCGGTGAGGACGCCGAACTGGCCGACGCCTACCGCGCCGCCCACGAGGACTACCTGGCACGCAGGGACGCCATCGAGGAGCTGGTCGGCTTCCCCAGCGCGGGTGGCATGCCCGACCGGGTCAAGTGCCTGCACGTGCTGGTGGCGCACTCCCTCGTCGCGGGGCCGGGCGTCAACCCGCTGGGGGACGAGGCGCTGGCGATGCTGCCCGAGTGGTGGCGCAAGGGCCCGTGCGTGGCGGTGCCCGGGACGGACGGCGAAGAGGGCGGGGAAGCATGACCGTGCAGCGCGTGGCCGCGATCGACTGCGGCACCAACTCGATCCGCCTGCTGGTGGCCGACCTCGATCCCGAGACGGGTGCGCTGACCGACCTGGACCGGCGGATGGAGATCGTCCGGCTGGGGCAGGGCGTGGACCGTACGGGGCGGCTGGCGCCGGAGGCGCTGGAGCGGACGTTCGCGGCGTGCCGCCGCTACGCGGAGGCCATCGCGGGCTTCGGCGTACCGCCACAGCGCACGCGTTTCGTGGCCACGTCGGCGTCGCGGGACGCGGAGAACCGGGCGGAGTTCGTACGCGGCGTCGTGGACATCCTCGGCGTCGAACCCGAGGTGATCACCGGCGACCAGGAGGCCGAGTTCTCCTTCACGGGCGCCACCGGGGAGCTGGACCGCGGCACCTTCGCGCCGCCCTACCTGGTGGTCGACATCGGCGGCGGCTCCACGGAGTTCGTGCTCGGCGACGAGACGGCCGAGGCTGCCCGCAGCGTGGACGTGGGCTGCGTCCGGCTGACCGAACGTCACCTCACGTACGGCGACGGCACGCTGAGCGAGACGCCCACCGAGGAGCAGGTCGCGGCGATCCGTGCCGATGTGACGGCCGCCCTGGACGAGGTGGCCCGTACGGTGCCGCTGGAGCGCGCCCGCACGCTGGTCGGGCTGGCCGGCACGGTCACCACGCTCGGCGGCATCGCGCTCGGCCTGGACGCCTACGACTCGTCCCGTATCCACCACAGCCGGCTGTCCCGCGACCAGGTCCGCGAGCTCACCTCCCGCCTGCTGGCCGCCACCCACGACGAACGCGCCGCCATCCCGGTGATGCACCCGGGCCGTGTGGACGTCATCAACGCCGGCGCCCTCGTATTGCTCGCCCTCATGGAGCGGACCGGCGCCGAGGAGGTCGTGGTGAGCGAGCACGACATCCTGGACGGGATCGCGTTCCATGCGGCACCCGACGCGCGGTAGGAGGCCCTACAGGTTACGGCAGGCGTCCCGCCGGCCGCGGTGTTCTCGGTCATGGGCTGGGTGTACGCGCTTCCGTGTACGCACCGCCAGGCGTGCGAGGCCGGGTGGAGGGGCGCGGACGGGAGCGCGTGCGGGTCTCACTTGAGCGCGCGCTCCCTCTCCTGATAGGCGTGGAGGGCCCTCGGCGGGGGTCTCCCGGGGTCCCGTGCGAGAACTTTCGTGAATTGTTTCACATGGAAAAGTGCCGGGTGAGGCCCGGTTTTTGCCGTGGAATGAAGGGTTCCGGGGGTGGCGAGGCCATGAAACGACGGTGAGTCTCCGCGGGTGTTCCCTCGCGAGGGGAGCGGCGGGGCGGGTGGTCCACGCGGGCTGTCGCCGATCTTCGCAGCTCAAAAGGTGCACCAACGGTCCGGAGTGTCCGGTGGTTCCCTCAACCGCCTGTGGGGTCGATCACGGGGCGGCGCAGTGTAGCAGAGGGTCGGCCGATGCTTGTGAAGGCCCTCACGAAGTGACCCCCGGGCATGGGTGGATACTCGATTTCATGAGCACCACGGAGCGTCCCCGAATCCTCGTAGTGGGTGGCGGGTACGTCGGTCTGTACACCGCGCGCCGCATCCTCAAGAAGATGCGGTACGGCGAGGCGACCGTCACGGTCGTCGACCCGCGCTCGTACATGACGTACCAGCCCTTCCTCCCAGAAGCTGCTGCCGGCAGCATCTCCCCCCGCCACGTCGTGGTCCCCCTGCGACGCGTGCTCCCCAAGGCGGAGGTCCTCACCGGCCGCGTCACCTCGGTCGACCAGGACCGCAAGGTCGCCTCGGTCACCCCCTTGGCCGGTGACGCGTACGAACTGCCCTTCGACTACCTGGTCATCGCGATGGGTGCCGTCTCGCGCACCTTCCCGGTGCCGGGCCTGGCCGAGAACGGCATCGGCATGAAGGGCGTCGAGGAGGCCATCGGCCTGCGCAACCACGTCCTCGAGCAGTTCGACAAGGCGGACTCCACGCAGGACGAGGAGGCCCGCCGCAAGGCCCTCACCTTCGTCTTCATCGGCGGTGGCTTCGCCGGTGCCGAAACCATCGGCGAGGTCGAGGACCTGGCGCGCGACGCTGCCAAGTACTACCCCTCCATCAGCCGTGAGGACATGCGCTTCGTCCTCGTCGACGCGGCCCCCGGGATCCTCCCCGAGGTCGGCCCGAAGCTCGGCGAGTGGGGCCTGGAGCACCTCAAGAAGCGGGGCGTCGAGGTCTACCTCAGCACCTCCATGGAGTCCTGCGTCGACGGCCACGTGGTGCTCAAGAACGGCCTGGAGGTCGACTCCAACACCATCGTGTGGACCGCCGGCGTCAAGCCCAACCCGGTCCTCTCCCGCTTCGGCCTGCCGCTCGGCCCCAAGGGCCACGTCGACGTCGACGCCAGCATGCAGGTCAAGGGCCTGGACTACGCCTGGGCCGCGGGTGACAACGCGCAGGTGCCCGACCTGGCCTCCGACAAGGAGAACGCGTTCTGCCCGCCCAACGCGCAGCACGCGCTGCGGCAGGCCAAGGCGCTGGGTGACAACGTCATCTCCGGTATGCGGGGCTTCCCGCAGGGCAAGTACAAGCACGCCAACAAGGGCGCCGTGGCCGGTCTCGGCCTGCACAAGGGCGTCGCGATGATCGTCTTCGGCAAGACGAAGATCAAGCTGCGGGGCCGGCTGGCCTGGTACTTCCACCGCGCCTACCACGGCATGGCGGTCCCCACCTGGAACCGCAAGATCCGGGTCTTCGCCGACTGGACGCTCGGCATGTTCCTCAAGCGCGAGGTCGTCTCGCTGGGCGCCATGGAGCACCCGCGCGGCGAGTTCTACGAGGCGGCGGCGCCGGTGACGGCCGCGGCCCTCGCCAAGTCCGAGGCGTCGGCCGACAAGACGAAGGCGACCGCCGACAGCCGGGCCGACAGCCCGGTCGACGGCAAGGGGGAGAAGGCGGCGGCCTCCTCCTGACCTTTCGGCGGCGGTCCGCTGCCGTCGCACCACGCCTGAGAGGGGCGTGAGCCATCCGTGGGGCTCACGCCCCTCCGTCGTACCCGCGCCCTTCGCCCCCCCGGCGCCCCTTCACCTCCGCGCGCCCTTCACCTCCGCGCGCCCCTTCGCCTCCGCGCGCCCCTTCGCCTTCGCGCGCCCCTCGCCGCCACGCGCCTGTCGTCTGCGCGCGCCTGTCGTCGGCGGCCAGGTGACCCACCGGCCTACCCGGACGGCTGTAGAACCCTTACGGCAACGGCCGGATTTGCGCGCACGGTGGGCATACATCACCCCGCGACAGTGTTACGTGTAGGGGGAATCCACCCCTGCCTGTCACGGAGGTGTGCTCAATGGCCGGTGCCGCCAACCGGATCGTCGCGCTCGGAGAAAGGGTTCTGGGGGCTCCGCTCCCGGTCCGGGTACGCGCGTGGGACCACAGCGAAGCCGGCCCGCCCGGTGCCCCGACGCTGGTGATCCGCAACCGGAGGGGACTGCGCCGCGTCCTGTGGCGGCCGGGCGAGCTGGGCCTGGCACGGGCCTGGGTCGCGGGCGACCTCGACGTGGAGGGCGACCTGTACGAGGCCCTCGACGTGCTCGCCGGACTGATCTGGGAGAGCGACCCGGACGGCGGCGCCCCCGCGTTCGGCAGCGCCGCCGCGTCCGGGCCCGGCTGGCTGCGGGGTGCGCTCACCCTCGCCCGTGAACCCGAAGCCCGTGAGGCCGTCGCCGAACTGCTGAAGCTGGCGGGTCCGGGGCTGCCGCCCCCGCCGCCCCCCGAGGAGGCCCGGCGCCGTACGGGCCTGCGGCACACCCTCAGCCGCGACCGGAAGGCCATCAGCCACCACTACGACGTCGGCAACGACTTCTACGAGCTGGTGCTGGGCCCGAGCATGGTCTACTCCTGCGCCTACTGGCAGCCGGGCGGCACCCTGGAGGAGGCCCAGCGCGACAAGCTCGACCTGATCTGCCGCAAGCTCGCCCTGCGGGAGGGGCAGCGGCTGCTGGACGTCGGCGGCGGCTGGGGCTCCCTGGTGCTGCACGCGGCGCGCGAGTACGGCGTACGCGCCGTCGCCGTCACGCTCTCCCGCGAGCAGGCCGCCTACGGCCGCAAGCGGATCGCCGAGGAGGGGCTGACGGACCGGGTGGAGATCCGGGTGCAGGACTACCGGGAAGTGGACGACGGCCCCTACGACGCGATCTCGTCGGTCGGCATGGCCGAGCACGTGGGTGCGGCGCGCTACCGGGAGTACGCCGACGACCTGTACGCCCTGCTGGCCCCGGGAGGCCGGCTGCTCAACCACCAGATCGGGCGGCGGCCACTGGCCGACGAGGAGGCGTACTCCGTCGACGAGTTCATCGACGCCTACGTCTTCCCCGACGGGGAGCTCGCGCCCGTCGGCCGCACCGTCGGGCTGTTGGAGGACGCCGGGTTCGAGGTGCGGGACGTCGAGGCGCTGCGCGAGCACTACGCGCTGACGCTGCGGGCCTGGGTGCGCAATCTGGAGTCCGACTTCGCACGGGCGGCCCGCCTCACCACTCCGGGGCGGGCCCGCGTGTGGCGGCTGTACATGGCGGCTTCGGCGCTGGCTTTCGAGCGCAACCGGATCGGCGTCAACCAGGTGCTGGCCGTCAGGACACCGGAGTCCGGCCGGTCCGGGCTGCCGCTGCGGACCCGCACCTGGACGGCGGACGCCCAGAGCGCCGACGCCGAGCGCGACTGACGTGCGGACACCGCCTCGCCCCCGCCCCTGGGAAGGGGCGGGGGCGAGGCGGTGTCAGGCGGGGGAGACGGGACCGAAGGGGCCCCGGGTCAGTCCGTCTTGATGGCGGCCAGCATGTTGAGCTTGGCGGCCCTGCGCGCGGGCCACAGCGCGGCCAGGACACCGACGACGGCGGCGAGGGCGAGGAAGACGCCCAGCCGGCCCCACGGCAGCACCAGCGTGTAGGTGTCGAGCCCGGCCCCGGCGATCAGCTCGCCGGCGGCCCAGCCGAAGAAGATGCCGAGGCCGATGCCGAGCACCCCGCCGAAGAGGGAGATGACCAGCGATTCGAGGCGCACCATCCGCTTGATGCCGCGCCGGTCGAGTCCGATGGCGCGCAGCATCCCGATCTCCTGGCCGCGTTCGAACACCGACATGGCGAGGGTGTTGATCACGCCGAGGACGGCGACGATGACGGCCATCGCGAGCAGCCCGTACAGCATGTTCAACATGATGTTGATCATCTGTGCGATGCCCTCGGAGATGTCCTTCTTGTCCTCGACGAGGATCGCCGGGTTGTCGCCGAGCTGCTTGGTGAGGGTTTCCTTGACCTCGTCGCTCGCCCCGTCCTTCGTCTTGGCGAGGACCTGCATGTCGGCGACCTCGCTCATGTGCGGCGTGACGGCCTTGTTGTCGACGAGGATGCCCTTGATCATCTCGTTGCCCTCGTAGAGCCCGCCGACCGTCAGCGTGCCCTTTTTGCCGTCCTCGTAGGTGGCGGTGAAGTCGGAGCCGAGCTTCCAGCCCTTCTCCTTCGCGGTGGCGTTGTCGACCACGACCTTCTTGCCGCTGGAGAGCCCGGACCAGCCGCCCGCGGTGAAGTCGATGTTGGTCAGCTTGCCGATGGAGGAGCCGTCGACACCGGTGAGGTACTCGGAGTCGTCGCCGATGTCGGCGTACGCGTTGCGCAGCGGGGAGGTCGCGGTGACCTGGTCGGACTGGGCGAGCTTCTTCTCCACCTCGGGTGAGAGCTGGGTGAAGTTGGCCATCGAGATGGTGTAGTCGGCCTTCAACGAGTCCGACGCCATCTTGTTGACGGCCTGCTGCACGCCGCTGGCGATGACCGTCAGCCCGGTGATCAGAGTCAGGCCGACCATCAGCGCGGAGGCGGTGGCCGCCGTGCGGCGCGGATTGCGGACCGCGTTCTGGCGGGCCAGCTTGCCGCTCACGTTGAAGAGCCGCAGCACCGGTGCAGCCGCCGCGATGAGCGGGCGGGACAGCAGCGGGGTGAGGATGAAGACGCCGATCACCAGGAGCGTGGCACCCAGGCCCATCTGGGCCTTGCCGTCGTCCGCCTTCGTCGCCATCAGCACCAGCGCGGCACCGGCGGCGGAGAACAGCGCGCCGATGGTGTTGCGGAGGATGAGCGAGCGCGTGGTGGCGGGGGCGTGGAGTGCGCCCATGGCCGCGACCGGCGGGATCTTGGCGGCGCGCCGCGCGGGCAGCCAGGCCGCCAGGAGGGTGACCAGGACGCCGACGATCAGGGAGATGACGATGGTGTTCGGCTCGATGACCAGCGGCCCGTCGGGCATGGTGCCCATGGTGCCGACCAGTGCGCGCAGCCCGGCGGCGATGCCGACGCCGGCGGCCATGCCGGCCAGTCCGGCGACGGCGCCGACGACCAGCGCCTCGACCAGCACCGAACGGGTCACCTGGCGGCGGCTGGCACCGACCGCGCGCAGCAGCGCCAGCTCCTTGGTGCGCTGGGCGACGAGCATCGTGAAGGTGTTGGCGATGATGAAGATGCCCACGAACAGCGCGATCCCGGCGAACGCCAGCAGGCTCGTCTTCATGCCGGACATGCTGCTCTCGATGGCCTTGGACTCGTCGTCGGCGAGCTTCTTGCCGGTGACGGCCTCGGTGTCGGCGGGCAGGACCTTCTCGGCCTGCTCCTTGAGCGCGGTCTGCGAGACGCCCGGGTCGGCCTTGAGCGCGATCTCGGTGTACTCGCCGGGCTTGGCGAACAGCTTCTGGGCCGTGGCGTTGTCGTAGAGGACCAGCGTGCCGCCCGCGGTGACGTTCCCGTCGTCGGTGGTGAAGATGCCGGTGACCTTCTCCTCGCGCACCGGGCCGTTCACCGACGTGCGCACGGTGTCGCCGACCTGGTAGCCGGTGCGCTCGGCCGTCTTGGCGTCCAGCGCGATCTGGCCCTCGGCGCGCGGCGCCCGGCCTTCCTTCATCGGGTAGCGCGCGTCGGTGCCCTTCCCGTCGCGGCCCGCGTAGTAGTTGGCGCCCTGGGTGGAGAAGCCGTCGCCGACGAGCTTGCCGTCCTTGTCGGACAGCGCCGCGAAACCGGAGACGACACCGGTCGCCGAGGCGGCCCCTGGCAGACCCGCGGCCTTGTCGAGGGCGCGCTGGCTCAGGGGCGAGACGGTCTCGCGGCCCTGCGGGGCGTCGCTGCCGTCCTGGCGTATGGAGACGTCGACGTCCGCGTAGCCCTTCTGGGAGCTCTTCTGGAACGCGTCGGAGATCGTGGAGGTGAAGACCAGGGTGCCGGAGACGAAGGCGACGCCGAGCAGCACGGCGAGCATGGTCATCAGCAGCCGGGCCTTGTGCGCGAAGACGTTGCGCAAGGCTGTTCGGAGCATGAGGAAGTCCTCGGGGGTCCTTCTGGGATATGGCCGACGTCGGTCGGCCGGTCGGCTCGGGTGTGGGGGGAGGCTCAGCTCCTGCGCGCCTTGGCGTCGAAGGACTTCATCCGCTCCAGCACGCTGTCGGCCGTCGGTCCTGCCATGTCGTCGACGATGCGGCCGTCGGCGAGGAAGACCACGCGGTCCGCGTAGGCGGCGGCCACCGGGTCGTGCGTGACCATGACGACGGTCTGGCCCAGCTCCCGCACGGAGTTGCGGAGGAAGCCGAGCACCTCGGCGCCCGCCCGCGAGTCGAGGTTGCCGGTCGGCTCGTCACCGAAGATGATCTCCGGCTGGGAGGCGAGGGCGCGGGCGACCGCGACGCGCTGCTGCTGACCGCCGGAGAGCTGGTTGGGGCGGTGCTTGAGCCGGTCGGCGAGGCCGACGGTCTGGATGACGCGGTCCAGCCACGCCTTGTCGGGTTTGCGGCCCGCGATGTCCATCGGCAGCGTGATGTTCTCCAGCGCGCTGAGCGTGGGCAGCAGGTTGAACGCCTGGAAGATGAAGCCCACGCGGTCGCGGCGCAGCTGGGTCAGCTTCTTGTCCTTCAGACCGGTCAGTTCCGTCTCACCGATGCGGGCGCTGCCGCTGGAGATGGCGTCGAGACCCGCCATGCAGTGCATCAGCGTGGACTTGCCGGACCCCGAGGGGCCCATGATCGCGGTGAACTCGGCCCGCCGGAACTCCACCGTTATCCGGTCGAGGGCGACCACCTGGGTCTCGCCCTGGCCGTAGACCTTGGACAGTTCTGTGGCCTGCGCCGCGGCGACGCCGGTGCTGGTGTGGGCTGCGGGGGCTCCGGGGTGCGGGCCACCCGTGTAGTGGTGCGGACGGGTGCTGGTCGTCACTGCGGGGCTCCTGTCGGGACGTCGGTGGGAGGAAGCCGGTTGGGAACTTCCCGATGACCTCCATCGTTCCGCCCTTCCTCCCCTCCCGGATCAGCCCCGGCTCTTGTTTGCGGGGGAGTCTTCGGAGGTAGCCCGCACCGCTTCGGTCCTCCTTGGGTATGAGGGCGGACCCTGAGACGGCGACGAGGAGCGCACCGCCGGCGGACGGCTCGTGGGCCCCGCACGGCGGCCTCGTGGGGCCCACGGTGGTCGGCTGAGCTGGGCAGATACCGCTGGCATATGCCACCGGGAGGACTGCGGCGCGATGTCGCGTGATCGACCGGCGACTTTCCGTCATTTCTGGCGAGGCGGACGCGCGAAGAAGACCGCTGCGAAGTGGTCCATGTGGTACTGATGCCCCGTCAGTTGCCAATAAAATAAGACAACATCGGTCTGTCGATCCGCTGTTCGGGGGATGACCCTGGATAGGCTCGTCCCGCGTCCTGGGGTGGGCCGTGTGCGCCCGGCGGTGCACGGAGCGGTCCCGGAGACCGGTGCCCGGATGGTGGAATGCAGACACGACGAGCTTAAACCTCGTTGGCCCTCAGGGCCGTGCCGGTTCAAGTCCGGCTCCGGGCACCAAGACCCCCAACCCGTCCGTGCCCTGGAAGGCGGCCGAAGCCGAGCGGGTCCCCGAATCGCTGCGCCCACTCCGTCGGACCCTCAGGGGCGGACTCGCTCACCTCCGGGTCCCGCCTGCGGGCCCATCTCGCCCCCAGCGGCCGGTGGTTGGTGACACCGAGCCCGTACATCAACTCGAGGGACGGTGGCCCGCGCCGACGTCTTGTGGTGTCTCGAATCGGTGTTCTACGCTTTTTTGCGTCACGGGCACCAGATATCTCAGGTGAAGTGAAGCAGCAGAGTTTTCACACACATGTTGCTACGACACGGGAGTGCCATGGAATTCCTGTCAGAGCTCGCTCCCCGGGACGCTGGGACGTTGGCCCAAGAGCCAACGGTCTCGTTCCAGGTGAACGACCCAGCCGCCGGAGCCACCGACCGTTGCCCGATCACCGCCTGCGACTACACCTGCGCGGGGACCGGCAACACCGGCTGATCCAGCGCGTCGTCACTGGCGGTGCTGACCTTCACGCGTCGGTCAGCACCCCTCACAGCGGCCCGAGCATGCCACCGGCCCCGGACGCCACGGCGTTCGTGGGCGGGGCCGTCTCGGGCCGTTTCCCTGTTCGCGTGCGGTCGCGCGTGGACGGTCCCGTCACGACAGGCCCGGGGCAGCTCCCGGCGCGCGACGACCGAGGAGTCACAAGCGTGGCTGAGTGGAACGCGGAGGACGTGCTCCGCCGGCTGATGGAGGGCCGCCGGGCGTCGCACTCCCTGGTCACAGGGGCTACCTGGACGCGGGTGACACCCCGTCCCGCCCCCGAACTGCCCGACCACGGCTGGAAGCTCCACATATCCTCCAGGGTCGCCGGGCTGCCGCGACTGGCGGAGGTGCTCTTTCCGTACCTGCTCGCCGAGGCCTGCCGTTTCAAGACCGTCGCGACCGACCGTGTGCTGCGCCGCCTCAACGCCGCGGAAGTCGGCTCGGGTGCCGTGGGCAAGGCCGTCACCGTCTATCCGCGTCCGGAGCGCGTGCGCGCACTGGGTCTGGAGCTCGCGGAAGTGCTGCGGGGGCATCCCGGGCCCAGGGTGCCCAGTGATCGGCGGGTGGCTGAGCACGCCCCGGTCTACTACCGCTACGGCCCCTTCCGCACCCAGTGGCGCAGCGGCCCCTACGGCACACTGGTGGTGGCCTTCGAAGGGCCCGACGGCGAGGAGTTCGAGGCAGCGGCCACGCTCGGCTACCGCCAGCCCGCCTGGGTGCGCGACCCGTTCCGCGAAGATGAGCAGCGACCCGCCGTTGCCACGACTACCGACACGCTCACCGCGGCCCCCACCGCGCCCGCCGGTGGCGCCCCGCACCCGCCGGACACCGGTGAGCTGCTGGGCGGCCGTTACCGCGCGGTCGAGGGGGTGTACGAATCGGCTCGCGGCAACGTCTACCGTGCCGTGGACACGGGGGCGCCCGCCGAAGACGCGTCGAAGGCGGCCACCGTCATCGTCAAGACCGCCCGCGCCCATGTCAACGAGGACCGCGACGGCAACGACGTCAGGGTCAGGCTGCGCAACGAACGCCGCATCCTCACGGTGGCCGCCGGAACACCGCGCATACCCGTCTTCCTCGACCACTTCGCCCACTCCGACGACGAATACCTCGTCACGAGCGACGTCGGAGACCGCAACTTGATGGAACACGTGTGGCGCAACGGCGCACTGCTCCCGGCCGGCGCAGCGGCCACCCCGGGGGACGACGAGGACTTCGCCCGTCTCGCACGCGAACTCGCCACGACACTCGCGGCCCTGCACGCCAAGGGTGTGGTCATGCGGGACGTCACGCCCCGCAACATCGTCCTTGACGACGCGGGGCGGGCCAGCCTCATCGACTTCGGCATCTCCGCGCTCGACGGCGTCCACCTGCCAGGCGGCACGCCGGGGTACGCCCCGCGGGAGCAGCTCGACCACTCCCGGGAACCCTCGGTGGCCGACGACCATTTCGCGCTCGGTATGGTTCTCGCCTTCGCCGCCACCGGGCTGCCTCCCGTCACCGGAGACGCGTCGACCGATGTCGCCCGCACTCGGGCCATGCAGTGCCTCGACGCCGTCCACGCCGGGCGCAGGCCCGCGCTTCTCCAAGTGATCGGCGACCTCCTCGCGCACGAGAGCGAACGCTCCACCAGGGCACTTGCGGCACTCGCCTCAGGGGAGTGGCGGACGCGTACCGCATCCGCTCCCCGCATCCCGCCACCGCCGGCCGCCACCGCGGCGCAGGTGGGCGACCTGACGGACCGGGTGCTGGCCCTGCTGCTCGCGGAGGCAGGGGAGTACCACCTCGGTGGTGAGGCCGCAGACTTTCCCGCTGTCGACGCCGGCCTGTACACCGGCAGTGCGGGCGTCGGACTCGAACTGCTGCACCACCGCCACCGGCCGGGCGTGACGGACCTGCTGCGGCGACTGACGCGCCACGCCCACCACAGTCTGGCCACCGTCCCCACCGCCGACGGCCTCTTCTCCGGCCGCACGGGCACCGAGGTGTTCCTCGCCGCAGCGCACCGCGCCGGGGTGGAAGTGCCGCCCGGCCCGGTGCTGCCCGCCATCACCCGCAGGCCCGCGCCTGTCTCTGCGGACGTACCCGAGGTGCTTCGGGCCGTGGACGTCGATGTCGTGTCCGGGCAGGCGGGTGTCGGACTGGGCCGGCTCCTGCTGGCCGACCTCGGTGATCCACGGGCACTGGAGGCGGCTGCCGCCCTCGCCGAGCCGCTGACGGCCCGGGAGGACTTCTCCACGCCGCCCGCCGCGGTGGCCGGCGCACTGGGCAGGGAGACGACGTTCGGGTACGCGCACGGCTACCTCGGCATCACCGACTTCCTGTTGCTCCTCGCCGCCCGCACGGCAGACCGGGAGCTCCTGCGGACCGGCAGGCACCGGGCCCGTCAACTGGCCGGGCTCGTCCCGGACCTGGTGGCCGCGGCCAACGCCCCCTCGGCTTCCCAGATGGCGGTCTCCTGGTGCCGCGGACTCGGCGGACTCGTCCGGGTGCTGCGGCACGCCTGGCTGGTCCTCGACGAGCCGCCGCTCCGCGACGCCGCCGAGGCAGCCGCCGGGGGCTGCCTGTCCTGGCTCACCAGGCTCAGCACGCTCGGCCAGTGCTGCGGCACCGCGGGCCTGGGTTCGTCGCTGCTGGACCTGGCGGTGGACACCGGGGACGACCGCTACCTCGACGCCGCCCACGAAGCCGCCCGCCACCTGATGCGGCGCAGCCACGGCCCGGACGACGCGCCGGCCCTCGTAGCCAACACGCACACCGGGGACGCCCCCTACTCATGGGCTCAGGGCTACGCGGGCATCCTGACCTTCCTGCGGCGGCTGGGCGAGCCGGAAGGCCCTGACCTGCTGCCGGAGCCGGTCGCGCGGACCGCGGCGCCCCCGCACCAGATGTCGGAGGCGGAGGCACACCCGAGGAGGACTCCGGCATAGCACGGCCCGTACCGGGTACGGGGTGCGGAACTTTCCCGGTGTCCCCCCGCCCGAACGCGGCGGGACCGGCTCACGCGGCGAGGCCCGCCCGAGAGTCTCGCCCCGGCCCGCGTGCGTCACCGCCCGGTGCCCGTAGGCCGGCCCCGCCCCCACGGCCGCCGCGCGCGCCCGCACCGGCGGGGGCACACGGAACGCCGTGGCCCCGCAGGGCCGGGGCGGGCGTCAGCGGGTCTCCAGCCGGAGCCGCAGCTGCTTCTCCTGGTCTCCGGCGACCTCCAGCACCTCCACCACGCCGAACGCCTCCGTCAGGACGCCGTGCAGCCGCTCCACCGCGTGCGGGGAGCCCTGCAACTCGGCCGTCACGGGGGACTGGAGTGTCACCGCGTCCGGCCGGCCTCCGTCGCCGGAGACGTCGAACCGCGACAGCCACACGTTGGCCTTGCGGCCCTCCGGCTGCAGCTCGTTCCAGTCGGAGCGGAAGAGTCCGCCCAGCACCCGGAACACCGCTTCGGCGTCCTCACAGGCGCAGTCGCTGAGCTCCACGGAAACTTCCCACTCGCCTTCGGACATCTCCGCCGTCATGTCCCGGGCCTCCCTCTCTCGCCTACTCACTGGCTCGCCTTCTGTGCAGGCGCTTCCCTCGCGGGCCAAGGCTCGCGAATTCGCTCCAGGCCCCAATATCGGCCCGCAGGTACCCGTCGGGCGGGATCCCAACCGGCGATTCGCCGGGCCGGTGCGGCTTGCGCGTCCCGCCGGTGGGTCCGGGCACGAGGCGCAGTCCGTCTCCGCGCGCCCGGCAGGCGCCCCCCGCCGCCGGGCGACGAGCGCAAGCGCCCCCCGCCGCCGGGCGACGAGCACAAGCGCCCCCCGCCGCCGGACGACGAGCGCAACCCGACAACCCGTTCGGGCCGGGAGCTGGCGGACCGGGGCAGGGAGACCGGCGGGCCGGTGACCACATGCCGGATAGCGCTGGGCCCGTTGCGCGAAGCGCTTCTAGGCTGCGGCAATGACTCCCGGTACGCTCACCGGCTCCGCGCCGGCCGCCGCCCCCGTGCCCCCGCTCGCCGCCCGCGCCGCCTCGGTGGGGTCGTCGCCCGTACGGGAGATCCTGGCGCTGACCGAACGCCCCGAGGTCATCTCCTTCGCAGGCGGCCTGCCGGCCCCCGAACTGTTCGACGCCGACGGCATACGCGCCGCCTACGACAGGGTGCTCACCGAGGAGCCCCAGCGGGTGCTGCAGTACTCCACCACGGAGGGGGACCCGGCGCTGCGGGCCGCGGTGGCCGGGCGGCTGGCGGGCCGCGGACTGCCGACGGATCCCGGGGCGCTGCTGGTGACGACCGGCTCCCAGCAGGCCCTCACCCTGCTGGCCACCGCGCTGCTGGAGCCCGGCGACACCGTGCTGGTGGAGGACCCCACCTACCTGGCGGCGCTCCAGTGCTTCGGTTTCGCGGGGGCCCGCGTGGTGCCCGTCCGCTCCGACGAGGACGGTGTGGACCCCGAGGCACTGGCGGAAGCGGTGGAGCGCGACCGGCCCAAGCTGCTCTACCTGGTGCCCACCTTCCAGAACCCGACCGGACGCACCCTTCCGCTCGCGCGGCGGCAGGCGGTCGCCGAGATCGCCGCACGGAACGGTCTGTGGCTCGTCGAGGACGATCCGTACGGTGAGCTGCGGTTCGCGGGCGAGCCCGTGCCGTGGCTCGCGTCGCTGCCCAGGGCGGCCGACCGGACGGTGCTGCTGGGCAGCTTCTCCAAGGTGATGGCCCCCGGCGTGCGGCTCGGCTGGCTGCGGGCGCCCGCGGCGCTGCGCCGCGCCTGTGTGGTCGCCAAGCAGTCCCTCGACCTGCACTGCTCCACCGTCGACCAGGCCGCTGCCGCCAGGTATCTGGCCGACAGCGACCTGGACGCCCATCTGGCGCGGGTCCGCGAGGCCTACCGGCAGCGCCGTGACGCCCTGGTGGACGGACTGGCCACAGCGCTGCCGCACGGCAGCACGTGGAACCGTCCCGAGGGCGGCATGTTCGTCTGGGCCCGGCTGCCCGAGGGGCACGACGCGACCGCGCTGCTGCACACGGCCGTCGCGCACGACGTCGCCTACGTCCCCGGTGCCCCCTTCTTCGCCGGCCCGCCCGACCATGCCGCGCTGCGCCTGTCGTTCACGACGCACACCCCGAAGGAGATCAGCGAGGGCTTGGACCGGCTCGGGCAGGCCGTGCGGACGGTGGCGGGGTAGCCCGCCGGGCGGCTCGGGCCGTCCCCTCAGCTCTCCGGCGACGCCGCCTCTCGCGGCAGCGGTGCTCCCCCTGGTGCGGTCTGCCGACCTTTCCGCTCGTGGGGGAGGGCCAGGGCGAGGAGCGCGATGGCGGCCAGGACACCGGTCATGGTGGCGAACACCCGGCCGTGGGCGCTGCCGTCGGGTCCCGCCACGGCGGAGAGCGCGGCGAGCCCCAGTGCGCCGCCGAACTGTTTGGCGGTGTTCATCAGGCCGGAAGCGGCCCCGGCGTCACCCGCGGGGACGCCTGAGGTGACCACCGCCGTCGCGGGCGTGACGAACACGGCGGCGCCCAGGGAGAACACCACCGCGGGCCCCAGCACACCGAGTGGGTAGCCGCTGTGGGCGGACGCCGTGCTCTGCCACCAGAAACCGGCGCCGCACAGCACGGCACCCGCCAGGATGAGCGTCCGGTACGCGAAGCGGAGCATCAGACGGGGCGTCACCCACACCCCGGCCGCCGCACCGATCAGTGTGTGCGGCAGGAAGCCCAGGCCCGTGCGGAGCGCCGAGTACCCGAGGGTGTCCTGCATGAAGAACGTCAGGAAGTACCAGACGGGGATCTGGAGACAGGCTCCCGCCAGCAGCACGATCGTGTTGCCGACCGCCACTGTGCGCCGCCGCAGCAGTGCCGGCGGGATCAGCGGCCGGGACGCCCAGCGGGTCTCCACGGCGACGAGGAGGAGCAGGGCCGCGACTCCGCCCGTCAGTGACCACAGGGTGGCGGGGTCCGCCCAGGAGCCGTCCTGGGTGCGGCTGACGCCGTAGGCGAGGGCCGTCATGCCGACGGTCGCGGCGAGGGCTCCGGGCAGGTCCAGCCGGGCGCGCGCCGGGCCTTGCGAAAGGTCGCTTCGGGGCAGTACCCGTACGAGCAGCAGGGCCGCGCAGCCGAGGGGGACGTTGACGAGCAGGACGGCCCGCCAGGTGAACGCCTCGGTGAGCACCCCTCCCAGCAGGTTGCCCGCGGCGCCGCCGACGGAGGAGACGGCCGTCCAGACGGCGAGCGCGCGGGTGCGGCGCGGCCCTTCCCGGAAGGTGGTCGTCAGGACGGTGAGCGTGGCGGGGGCCAGCACGGCGGCCCCCAGTCCCTGGGCGGCGCGGGCCGCGATGAGCGCGCCGGGGGAGGTGGCGAGTCCGCCGGCGAGGCTCGCGACGGTGAACAGCGCCAGTCCGGCGACGAACACGTGGCGGTGGCTTCGCAGGTCGGCCAGGCGCCCGCCCAGCAGCAGCAGCCCGGCGAACGCCAGCGCGTAGGCGGTGGCGACCCAGGAGAGGCCGCCGCCCGTGGTGAAGCCGAGTGCTTCCCGGACGGCGGGCAGCGCGACGTTCACCACGGAGACGTCCAAAACCACCATGAACTGCGCCGCGCAGGCCAGCGCCAGGACGGCTGCCGCACGGGTGGCAGTCGGTGGCGTGGGTGTCGTGTGGGTGGTGGCAGGTGTGGTGGAGGGCACGGCTCCTCCCTCGTGTGCTGCTGCGCCCGGTCCGCGCCGGTGCCCGATCCGCGCCGGTGCACGGGCCGCACCGGCGCCCGGGCCCGCACTGGATGCTTTCCGATGTGGCCACACCGTAAAGCCTTCCAGGCGTGCTTTTCAATGTGGCAACATCGGGATGACGACAGTGGGAGCGGGCGACAGCGGGCGAGGAGGGACCGGGCACATGCCGTCCAGCGCATCCACCCGAGGCCGCGGGCCGGGACTGCACCACGACCGCAGGCGCACGGAGATCGCCGACGCGGTGCTCGCGGTCGTCGCCGAGCGGGGACTGCCCGCGGTCTCCCTGACGGAGGTCGCCGCGCAGGCCGGTGTGTCACCGGGCCGGGTCCAGCACTACTTCCCGACGAAGCAGAAGCTGCTGGAGGCCGCTTTCGACCGCGGCAACGAGCGCAGCGCGGAGCGCATCAGAAGCCGCCTGGGCGCCGCCCCGGCCGACGCACCGCCTGCCGAGGTGCTCGCCGTCGTCCTGGACGAGCTGATCCCCCACGACGCGGCGTCGCGGGCGCACATGCGGGTGCGGCACGCGTTCAACGCCGGCGCGCTGGCCGACGACCCCATCGCCGAGCGCGTCCGCGGCCTCTACGCCGGCCTGTACGGAAGTCTGGCCGGATGCCTGGCCCGCGCGGGGGCGAGCGCGCCCGAGGGAGGCCACGAAACGGCGGCCGTCGCCCTGGTGGCCCAGGCGGAAGGCCTCGCCTACCACGTGCTGCTGGGCACGACGCGGGCCCGGATCGCGCGGCACACGGTCCGCGCGGCGCTCGACGCCGCCCTGGGGGTCTGATCTCCGGCAGGCGCTGCCCGGGAGCCGCACCTGTCCGAAGCCCCTTGCCGCGGGAGGAGCAAGCACGTTCAATAGGGGCCGTGTCGCGTGACGCTGCCGCTTGTACGGCAGTGGCATGGAGGCACCTGGACGTGAGGAGTGCATCGTGGGTACACACACCGCCGGGCTCGTCTGACACGTGACTGAGAACGGCTGACGCACCGCGCCGCCGTTCCGCGCCGCCGTCGCCGCCGTGCGTGCGGCCGGGCGCCGGGCTTTTTCTCTTCTTCCGCTTTCCTGACCCTTCCTGTTCCCTGCCCCTGCCTGCCAGGGGCTCTCCCCTGTGTCTCAGCGGGCGCTCACACGCCGCGCTCACGGGCGTGGCTCACGCGCGCACTCGTGAGCGCGCCCTGGGCCGACGGGTGTGCCCGCACGGTCGCTTGCCCACGCGGTCGCTTGCTCGCACGGTTGCTTGCTTGCTTGCTTGCTTGCTTGGTCGTTCGGGCGCCCGAAGGACCAAGCGCATGGGCGCAGACGCGGGCCGGGTCGTCTCTTCCTCATGGAGTTGTTTTCTTGCCCCCTTCACCCTTTTCCTCCGCTCCGCCCCGCGTCAGTGACTTCAACCGTGCGGTCGTGGAGGAGTTCCGCGCCAACTCCGGCCGCGTCGGCGGCCCGTTCGAGGGCGGCGATCTGCTGCTGCTGACCACCACCGGAGCCCGTACGGGCCTGGAGCAGACCTCTCCCCTCGGGTACGTCCGTGACGAGGACGGTCACCTCCTCGTCGTCGCCTCGGCGGGCGGCGCTCCCCGCGCACCTGCCTGGTACCACAACCTGCTCGCGCACCCCATGGCCAGGGTCGAGGTGGGCACGGAGTCGTTCGGGGCCGTCGCGGTGCCCACCGAGGGCGCCGAGCGGGACCGGCTGTTCGCGCACGTCGTACGGCAGGCACCCGGGTACGCCGACTACCAGGCGCGCGTCTCACGCGTGCTGCCCGTCGTCCGGCTCGAACGCTCCTTTCCCGACGCGCCGTTCACCGGCCTCGTCGACAAGCTCCTGGAGGTCCACACCTGGCTGCGGGACCAGCTGCGTCACGTCGTGGCGGAGGCGGACGCCTACTTCGCCGCCAGGACGGAGCGGCCCGGCGGCACCGGGGCGCCGCCGGCTCCGCTCGGGCTCCAGCTGCGTCAGCACTGCCTGGCCTTCTGCGAGTCGATGCACACGCACCACGTCTCCGAGGACCAAGGGGCGTTCCCCGTGCTGGCCGAGAAGTACCCCCACCTGGCTCCCGCGCTGGCGCGCCTGCGCGCCGAGCACCGCACGGTGGACCGCATCCGCGCTGAGCTGGAGCGCCTGCTGGCCGACCTGACGACCGCGGAACCCGATCACTTCCGCGCCGAGCTGGCCCGGATGACCAGGGAGCTGGAGGCTCATCTGGACTACGAGGAGGAGGTACTCATCCCGCCGCTGTCCGAGATCCCGGCACCCTGAGCCTGCTGTCCGGTCCCCGGGTCCTGGGCCCCGATCCTCCCCCCCCGTGCCCYGGKCCCTGGGCCGGGGGCCCAGGTCCCCGGCCCAGGGCCCAGGTGCTCCCTAGGCGTTCTCCGACTCCGGAGGGAGGGGAGAGCGCGAAGGCTCCTCGGTTGCCTCGGTCCCCTCCGTTTCCTCCGCGTGCCGGCCCGGGGGCCGCAGCCGGGCGCCGACCCGGCCGAGCGCACGGGCGGCGGTGTCGATCTCGTCGGGTTCCAGGACGTCGATCAGGGCGGCGCGAACGGCCGCCACATGGCCGGGGGCCGCGGCGCGCAAAGTGTCGCGGCCCTCCTCGGTGAGGACGGCGAGGACTCCGCGGACGTCCGTGGGGCAGGAGCGGCGCCGCACGAGACCGCGCTTCTCCAGCTGGCCCACCTGGTAGGTCAGGTTGCTCTTGGAGGTGAACAGGCCCTCGGCCAGATCGGTCATCCGGACCTCGCCGCCGGGTGCTCCGGCGAGGCGGACGAGTACCTCGTACTGCGGATGGGAGAGTCCCGCGTCCTCCTTCAGCTGCTGCTCCACATGGCGGGAGACCCGGCTGGTCGCTTCGAGGAAGCCCTGCCAGGCCGCCATCTCCCGTTCATCGAGCCACCTGGTCCCTTCCATGGACACCATCCTACGTGTTGTTCAAATTCGAACCGGCTTGTACCGTCAGGCGATACGTTTCGAATTTGAACAACCGGTGGCACCGTCCCGTCACCCGGTTCCCACACCGACGCAGGAGGCTCCGCTCATGCCGTCCCCCCACGCCGCACAGGACACTCCGGCCACCCCGGACAGCCCGCCCGCCACCGGCACCGCCGCCCGCTTCCCCGGCGCCTCCGGGCAGGCCGAGGCCGCCCCCACCGCGCGGAACGCCCACGACGCGGGCCTCCTCCTGCTGCGCCTCGCGCTCGGCCTGACCATGGCGGCCCACGGTTCCCAGAAACTCTTCGGCTGGTTCGACGGAGGCGGACTCGCGGGGACCGAGCAGTTCTTCCACTCGGCCGGCTACCCCGCGGCCAAGGCCATGGCCGTCGTCGCAGGACTGGCCGAGACCCTTGGCGGACTGGGACTCGCGCTCGGCCTGCTCACCCCGCTGGCGGGCGCCGCGGTCTTCGGCACGATGCTCAACGCGCTCGCGGTCAAGTGGGGCGGAGGCTTCTTCGCCCCCGAAGGCGTCGAGTACGAACTGCTGCTGGCCCTGGCCGCCGCCGCGCTCACCCTCGCGGGCCCCGGCCGGCTGGCGGCGGACTCCGCCCTGCCGCTCCCGGCGTCGTGGGCGCACCGGCTGAGCCACGGTGCGGCCGCACTCGTCCTCGGAGCGGTACTCGCCGGCGCCGTTCTCCTCGTGCGCTCCTGAGGGCGGCGCGCCGGGGGGACCGAGCGGACTGTTCCGCCGGAAAGCGGTCACCCGCACGGGTGAGGACGTGATGGCCGTGTGGCACAGGGAACAACGAGTGTCTTCTCTTCGTTGTTGACTCTGCACTAGCGTGCTGTTTTTACTAACGCATTACGCTGGACTGCGAGGCCGCGCAGTGTGGCCATGGAGGAGTGAGATGAGGAGCAGCAACCCGGTCTTCTCGCGACGGGGGTTCAGCCGCGCGGGCGGCTACGCCGGCTTCGATGCGCAGCAGCAGCCGCAGGCCGGGAACCCGTACGCGAACAACCCCTACGCCGCCAACCCCCAGTCGGGGAACCCGTACGCGCAGCAGCCCAACCCGTACGCGGCCCAGCAGACGCAGACCCCCGGCCAGCCGTACGCGGCGCCGACGGCTCCGCCGTCCGCCGGGCGGATGACGATGGACGACGTGGTCGCCCGCACGGGTATGACGCTCGGCCTCGTCGTCGTCGCCGCCGCGGTGGCCTGGCTCACCGGACTCTCGCTCGGTCTCGCGCTGGGCGCAGGCCTGGTGGCGATGGTCCTCGGCTTCGTCCAGGCGTTCAAGCGCAAGGCCTCGCCCGCGCTGATCCTGGCGTACGCCGCCTTCGAGGGCCTCTTCCTCGGCGCACTGAGCAACTACGTCAACCAGTGGGTGAACGGCGCCGCGATGCAGGCGGTGCTCGGGACGATGGCGGTCTTCACCGCCGTACTGGTGATGTACAAGACCCGCATCATCCGCGTCACCCAGCGGTTCTACCGCTTCGTGATGGCCGCGGCGATCGGGTTCGTGCTCCTGATGGCCGTCAACCTGCTCTTCGCCGCCTTCGGCGGCGGTGACGGACTCGGCTTCCGCAGCGGCGGTCTCGGCATCCTCTTCGGCGTCATCGGCATCGTGCTCGGTGCGCTGTTCCTCGCCCTGGACTTCAAGCAGGTCGAGGACGGCATCGCCTACGGCGCGCCGAAGGAGGAGGCGTGGCTGTCCGCCTTCGGTCTGACGCTGACTCTCGTCTGGATCTACATGGAGTTCCTGCGCCTGATCGCCATCCTGCAAGGCGACAACTAGCGACGGCCGGTGCCGGGCGCAGCGCCCGGCACCGCAGGCGGCGCATACCGCGAGCCGCGAGGGCCCGGGAGGTGTCCACCTCCCGGGCCCTCGGCCGTTCTTCCGGTCGCGTCGGTCGCGTTGGTCGCGCCCTTCTTCCTCGGCCGCTTCCCTGCGTCCCGTTCCGGTATGCCGCTCCGGCGTGCGGTCCTGATACGCCGCACTGGTGTGCCGTCCTGGTTTGGTGTCCTAGGGTCTTCGCATCGTTCGCCGGGGCCCTGGCATACGGCCGGGCCTACAGGTGACGCGCGGCGCGCCGCAGGTCGTGTTCGTGGATGATCGCTTTGGCGTGCCCGTAGGCGAGGTCGTGCGCGCCACGGAGCCAGCTCACCTTCTCCTCGAAGCGGACGAGAGCGGGGCCTTCGTCCACCATGCGCAGCCAGTCGGACACTTCACGGCCGGTGCACTGCGGGATGCGGGAGAGCATGTTCCGGTGGGTCTCTTCGGAGAAGACTTGGGACATCGGCGCCTCCGGACGCTTCTGCAATGAGTCCTTGGCCTCACGTTGCCTGAGTGCGGGGGCGTTGGCAACAGTGTGGTCGGTCCGCGCCGGGAGAGGGCTGGATAGGGTGAGACGGTGCCCTGTGTTGACACCCGTCCTCTGACCGACGCCGTGGAGCGGCTCGCCGACCGGCTGCGGGCCGCGCCGCAGAGCGCCCTGACCCGGGGCGCCGCCGCCGACGGCCTCGCCCTCGCGCGGGAACTGGCCACGCTGGCGCAGCGCCTGGAGTTCGGTCCTGAGACGGCCGCTGTCCGTACGCTGCCCGACGCGGGCGTCTTCGCCGTCGGCGACCAACTCGCCGTCGCCGGACACGACCTGGCCGCAGCCCTGGAAGAGGCTCCCGCCGCGGACGCCGCGCCTGCTCTGGAGGAGGCTCTGCGCGCGGTGGAGGCGGCACCGTTGTGAGTGGGGGCGGCGCCCTGTGAGCGGTGGAGACGGTGCTCGCGCGCGAGGCGGCGGACGTGCCGGCGGCGCCGTCGCCGCCCGTCGCGTCTACAGCGGGGTGATGACGCGGTCGGCCAGCAGGTAGGCCGTGCTGCCGTCCGGGTATCCGAAGGTGAGCGTGTAGGAGCCGGAGATGCCGGAGCCGCCCATCAGCACCGGCGCCTCCCCGCGGCGTACCGCGTCGGCCAGTGCTTCGCTCGTGGCACGGTGGCCCGGCGACAGGCACACGGTCGTTCCGTCCTCGAAGAGGTAGACGTCGAGCGTGCCGAGAGGACCTGGGCGTACGTCGGTCAGTGGCGTACGGGCTTCGGCGAGGCCGGCGAGGCGTTCGATGGTGCGCTCGTGGTAGGTGACCGTCGGGGCGGGGGACGACGCCGCCGCCTGGGGGGCGACCGGTTCGCCGCTGAGGGTGTAGTCAGGCTGGGACGGGTGGCGGCGCCGTGCGGCGGCCAGGTCGGGGGACTCCGCCGGGCCGGGGGACTCCGCGTCGGTCTCCGCGCCCCTGTCCGCGGCGCCCATGTCCGCCACGCTCCTGTCTGCGGCGCTCCTGTCCGCGGCGTGGGGCGAGGGGCGGCCGGGAGCACCGTCCGGACCCTCCTCGTCCTCGTCCTCGCCCTCGTCCGCGTGGCCGTCCCACGCCGCCGACGCATCCCACGCCGCCGACGCATCCCACGCCACCGGCGCGTCTCGCGTCTCCCATGCGTCCCACGCGTCGAACGAGGACAGGTCCACGTCCACATCGACGTCCCCGTTCTCGGGGCCCGGCTGACGGGGGATGAATATCTGACCGGTCTCCTGGCCGCGCGGCGCGGACGTCTCCCCGGTGGAATCGGCGAGGTCGGTGAGGTCGGTGAGGTCGGCGAAGTCGGCGAAGTCGGCGAACCCGGTGGGATCGGCGAGCCCGGTGTGATCGGCGCGGTCCACGAGACCGGTGAGGTCAGTGAGGTCGATGACGTCCGGGTCGCTGTCCGCGGGCTGGGCGGTGCCGGTGAGGCTGTCGGCGAGGTCGCCGGGTGCGATCTCGTACTCGGTGCCGTGGCCCGCGAGGAGGGCGCCGGACTCCGGTCCGGCGTCGCGGGCCTCCTGGGCGGCCCAGAAGGCGCGTGCCTCGGCCAGTTCGCGCTCCCGTTCGTCCGCCAGCGCCGCGGCGACCGCGGCGCGAATCTGGCGGGAGAAGGGACCGGTCCCCTCCGTGTCGCTCTCCTCCGGCGATGCCGCACGGGCGTGCGGAACCGCGGCGGTCGCGGCGGGGGCTTCGTGCCGCCCGGTCTCCAGTTCGGCACGCAGCGCCGTCAACTGGCGGCGCAGGCCGCGCGCCGTGTGCAGTGCCGCACCGCCCAACGCGGTGGCCGCAGCCGCCGCACACAGCAGGATGAGGGATATGGCGCTCACTGACTTGACTCCCGGTTCCGGTTCGTTCCCCCTGACGCGGTCCCCCCGGTCGTTCACCCTGAATTCCTACAACAGCGTTGTCGGTGCACGTTGTCTGCGAGGTCGTCCAAGGCTCTTCGACCGTAGTGCAAATCCCGGCGAACTGGACAGGTGGGAGACCGGTCCCGTTTCCTCCGCACCGTCCTGAGCTGCGGAAATGGCGCGCCCCCAGGGTGTATGTCACATCCTGGGGGCGCTTTTGTCTCGGCGGCGTCTCAGCGGGCGGGCGCCTGAGGTCCGCCGCGGCCCCAAGTCAGCTCAGGCGCTCCAGCACCATGGCCATGCCCTGGCCGCCGCCCACGCACATCGTCTCCAGGCCGAACTGCTTGTCGTGCCACTGGAGCGAGTTGAGCAGCGTGGTGGTGATGCGGGCGCCCGTCATCCCGAAGGGGTGGCCGACGGCGATGGCGCCGCCGTTGACGTTGAGCTTGTCGAGGTCGATGCCGAGGTCCCGGTAGGAGGGGATGACCTGGGCGGCGAAGGCCTCGTTGATCTCGACCAGGTCGATGTCGCCGATCGACATGCCCGCGCGAGCGAGCGCCTGGTTGCTGGCCTCGACCGGGCCGTAACCCATGATCTCGGGAGAGAGCGCGGAGACACCGGTCGACACGATGCGGGCCAGCGGGGTCAGCCCCAGTTCGCGGGCCTTGGTGTCGGACATGATCACCAGAGCGGCGGCGCCGTCGTTGAGAGCGCAGCAGTTACCCGCGGTGACCAGGCCGTCCGGACGGAAGACGGGCTTGAGGCCCTCGACGCCCTCCAGGGTCACCCCGGGACGCGGCCCGTCGTCCTTGCCGACGACCGTGCCGTCGGGGGTGGTGACCGGCGTGATCTCCCGCTCCCAGAAGCCGTCGGCGAGGGCCTTCTCCGCCAGGTTCTGGGAGCGGACGCCGAACTCGTCCATCTCACGGCGGGTGACGCCCTTGTGCCGGGCGAGGTTCTCGGCGGTCTGGCCCATCGCGATGTAGACGTCCGGCACCGACCCCTCCTCGCGCGGGTCGGTCCAGCCCTCTCCTCCCTGCTCGGCGCGGGCCGCGGTGCGGGCCTCGGCATCGGCGAAGAGCGGGTTGTGGGTGTCGGGCATCCCGTCGGAGGTGCCCTTGACCGAACGGGAGACCGTCTCGACACCCGCCGAGACGAACACGTCGCCCTCGCCCGCCTTGATCGCGTGCAGCGCCATACGGGTCGTCTGCAGGGACGAGGAGCAGTAGCGGGTGATGGTGCAGCCCGGCAGGTGGTCCATCCCCATCTGGACCGCCACGACACGGCCGAGGTTGTGGCCCTGTTCGCCGCCGGGGAGGCCGCAGCCGAGCATCAGGTCGTCGATCTCCCGCGGGTCCAGTTCGGGGACCTTGGCCAGGGCCGCCGTGACGATCTCGGCCGTGAGGTCGTCCGGGCGTACGTCCTTGAGGGAGCCCTTGAAGGCGCGGCCGATGGGGGAGCGGGCGGCGGAGACGATCACTGCTTCGGGCATCAGGGGCTCCTGGGGGAGTCGGCGGATCGGCTGTACGGAGCGGAAGCTACCCGCCCGTAGGGTGCCGGTCACGGGCTGGACGGTGTGATGCGGACCTCTTCTAAGCGTTTGCTTTGTCCGGGGAAGACGTCAAGACGCTCCGCCGGACATCGCGCCGCCCGGCCGCGCCCGTACCCTCGATGGGCCCTGACCGCCGTCCCGGCACTATCCGGCCACCGGCGGCGCCCCTGCTCCCCGGCCACCGGCGGCGCCCCTGCTCCCCGGCCCCCGGTCGCACCATCCCTGCTCTCCGGTCCCTGGCGGGCACCCCTGCTCTCCGGTCCCCGGCCACGTGCCCGTGGCCTCGGGCGGGCCCATGCGTGCGGCGAGGATGCCGCGCGCGTCGGCGCGCGGCGTCCGGCGTTCTCCCGTCCGGGCGCCGCCCGCTCAGTGGTGTTCGGGCTCCTCTTCGCGCTGCCAGGTGGCCTCCTCCGCAGGTGGCAGCCTGCGGCGGCGCCGGTGCTTGAGCAGCGCCCAGGGGCCCCGCATCCCCGCGACCTCGGTGCCGCCCTCGGCCGCCGCCTCCGCCGCGGCCCGGGCGACCGGCAGCACGCCCTCGCGACGGCGGCTGTCAGGACGCTCGTCCTCCGTGGGCCACAGCCCCAGCGCCGCGCACAGGGTGGGCAGGACCGCCATGGCGGCGGTGGCGTACCCCTCGGCGGACGGGTGGTAGTTGTCCGGGCCGAACAGCTCGCGCGGATTGGCGGAGAACTCCGGGCCCAGCAGGTCGCCCAGCGAGACCGTCCGGCCGCCCTCCTCGACGACGGCGATGGTCTGTGCCGCCGCCAGCTGACGCGACAGCCGCCGCGCGATCCAGCGCAGCGGCTGTCCGACGGGCTCGACGCTGCCCAGGTCGGGGCAGGTGCCGACCACCACCTCGCAGCCGGCGGTCCGCAGCCGTGCCACCGCGTCCGACAGGTAGCGGACCGAGCGGGCCGGGGGCATGCGGTGGGTGACGTCGTTGGCGCCGATCATGATGACGCACACGTCCGGTGCCTTGGACAGCTCCCGTGCGCTCAGCAGCAGCGTGATCTGCCGCTCCAGGTCGTCGGACATGGCTCCGGACAGTGCGACGTTGCGCAGCTCCACGGGGCGTTCCGCCACGGCGGCGAGCGCGGAGGCCAGCAGGGCGCCGGGCGTCTGCCGCGCCCTGTGCACGCCCTGGCCCGCCGCCGTCGAGTCGCCGAGGAAGGCCATGCGCAGCGGACGCCCGGTATAGAGCCTGCCGAAGGCGCCGCCGTACAGACCGTCGGCCTGGGGTGGCTCGTCCTCCGAGCCGCCGATATGACGTTTCGCCAGTTGGAGTTCGGTGAACAGCAGCCCGACCGCCGCTCCGCCGACCAGGCCGATTCCGCCGCCTCCGTAGGCGGCTGCGGTCGCGATTCGCCGGGCCACTCTCGCGCTCGACGCCTTCGACATCGGCATTGTGCTCTTCCGCCTCCCGCGTTCTCGTGCTGGCTGTTGGGTTCGTCGAATGGGGTGCGCGCCGTTCCTCGACAAGCGCGCCGTCTCGGGGACGATGTCCCCAGGGCCCGTCCGGGAAGGCTCCCGTAGGGCCCTGGCGCGGGTGGCCGCCCAAGGAGCGGTGGCCGTCCCGCCGCGCGCCGGGGCTCGTACCCCTCAAGACTGTGTTGCCCGCCCCGGACCGTGCTGCAACGCGCCCCCTGTGTGCGCGTGTTGCCCCATATGGTGTCGGCACGGGCCCGCGACCCGCGGCCCGCGACCACGACTACGCGCGGAGACCACGGTGCAGTATCACGAGTCGATGATCGAGCTTGTCGGCAACACCCCGCTGCTCAGGCTCACGAGTGTCACGGAAGGCATCCAGGCCACCGTCCTGGCCAAGGTGGAGTACTTCAACCCGGGCGGCTCCGTGAAGGACCGGATCGCGCTGCGCATGATCGAGGCGGCCGAACAGTCCGGTGCGCTGCGTCCCGGCGGGGTGATCGTCGAGCCGACCTCGGGCAACACCGGGGTCGGCTTGGCCATCGTGGCGCAGCAGAAGGGTTACCGCTGCCTGTTCGTGTGCCCCGACAAGGTCTCCACGGACAAGATCAACGTGCTGCGTGCCTACGGCGCCGAGGTCGTGGTCTGCCCCACGGCTGTCGACCCCGAACACCCCGACTCGTACTACAACGTCTCCGACCGGCTGGTGCGCGAGACCCCCGGGGCCTGGAAGCCCGACCAGTACAGCAATCCCGACAACCCGCGCTCGCACTACGAGACGACCGGGCCCGAGCTGTGGGAGCAGACGGACGGACGGATCACCCATTTCGTCGCGGGCATCGGCACCGGCGGCACCATCAGCGGCACCGGGCGGTACCTGAAAGAGGTCAGTGGCGACCGGGTGCGGATCGTCGGCGCCGACCCCGAGGGCTCGGTCTACTCCGGCGGCAGCGGACGGCCCTACCTGGTCGAAGGTGTCGGCGAGGACTTCTGGCCCGACGCCTACGACCGGCGCATCACCGACGAGGTCGTCGCCGTCTCCGACAAGGACTCCTTCCAGATGACGCGCCGCCTCGCCAAGGAGGAGGGCCTGCTGGTGGGCGGCTCCTGCGGGATGGCGGTGGTCGGCGCGCTGGAGGTGGCGCGGCGGCTGGGCCCCGAGGACGTGGTCGTCGTCCTGCTGCCCGACAGCGGGCGCGGCTATCTCAGCAAGATCTTCAACGACGAGTGGATGAACGACTACGGCTTCCTGGAGGAGGGCGGCACCGCGGGGGCGCGGGTCGGTGACGTCCTGCGCTACAAAGAGGGCCCCCTGCCCTCCCTGGTGCACATGCACCCCGAGGAGACGGTCGGCGAGGCCATCGAGGTGCTGCGCGAGTACGGGGTCTCGCAGATGCCCGTCGTCAAGCGCGGTGCGGGGCACCCCGACGTGATGGCCGCCGAGGTGATCGGATCGGTCGTCGAACGCGAGTTGCTGGACGCGCTGTTCGCGCAGCGGGCCTCCCTGGGGGATGCGCTCGACAAGCACATGAGCGCGCCCCTGCCACACGTCGGTGCGGGGGAGGCCGTGGCCGACCTGATGGCCGTGCTGGAGGGGGCCGACGCGGCGGTGGTGCTGGCGGACGGCAAGCCGAGCGGGGTGGTCAGCCGGCAGGACCTGCTGGCGTACCTGGCGCGGTGAGCAGCGGGCCGGGGAGGGCCCCTCCGGAGCTGTCCCCGGCCCCCGCCCGTTCCTCGGCCCTTCCGCCGTTCGTTCCCAGCTTCCCCGCCGCTGCTGTGCGGTCTTGCGGGCGGGGCTACTCGTCGCCCCGCCGCCCGTCGTCCCGCCGCCCGTGGGAGAACCAGGAGCGGCTGGCCTGCAGGGCGTTGACGGCGACGATGCCGAGCCAGCAGGTGACCAGGCCCGTCATGCCGGCGTTGGCGACGGCGATCGCGGAGAGGGGGATCGCCAGCACCAGGGAGGCGACCGCCAGGCCGAGCCGTGCGCCGAGCCCGTCGGAGAAGACCGGCGAACCCTGGTGGGGCCGGCCCGGCGAGGCGCCGCGCGCGGCCACCATTTGCTGTTCGGCCAGCTGCCGGCGCATCCGCTTGTCGACGACGTTGTCGAGGCGCTGCTCCACCTTCTCCAGGAAGGAGTCGATCAGCTCGTCCTCGTACTCGGGACCGAGCTCCCTGCGGGTGTGCAGGGTCGCGTCGAGTTCCTTCTTCAGTTCGGGATCGGGTGCGCTCATGCCGGCCACGGTACGGGCGCGCGGGGTGGAGCGCAGTGGTGCTAGCACTACTGCGCGGCGGGACCCGACTGCACCACATTGCATGAAGTTGATCGAAACGAGTCTTGACGCGTCAACTTCGAGCACATAGCTTTCCGGGCATCAGGCTCCCAGGAAGGCCCTCCGGCGTGCGCAGACGTTCCCTCCTCACAGCCGCCGCGACGACGTTCGGTACGACGGCGTTCGCGGCAGGCTGCGGCAGTCCACCGAAACCGACCACCGCCTCGTCCAAGGGCGGCGCCGCACGCGGCCGGATCACCTACGGCGTCTGGGACGTGTACCAGATGCCGGCCATGGAGAAGGCCGCCAGGGAGTTCGAGCGGACCAGACCGGGCGTGACCGTGGAGGTGCAGCTCACCCCGAACGCCACGTACTGGACGAAGCTGCGCACCGCGTGCTCGGGCGGCTCGGCACCGGACGTGTTCTGGATGAACGGGCCCAACTTCGGCCTGTACGCCGACAACGGGCAGCTGCTGCCGCTGGAGACGGAAGGGTCCGAGGCGATCCTCGACCCGGCCGACTTCCCGCCCGACCTGGCGAAGCTCTACCGCTGGAAGGGCACCCAGTACGGGGCGCCGAAGGACTTCGACACGGTCGCGCTCTGGTTCAACAAGGAACTGTTCGACCGGGCGGGCGTGGACCACCCGGACGGCTCGTGGACGTGGCAGGACCTGATCGCGAACGCCCAGCGGCTGACGGACAGGCGTCGCGGGGTCTACGGCGTGGGCGCCCCGGTGCGCGCCCAGGAGAACTACTACAACTCCATACCGCAGGCCGGCGGCTGGGTGCTCTCGAAGGACCGCACGGAGTCCGGGTACGCGGACCCGCAGACCCTCGACGGGCTCCAGCTGTGGATCGACATGATCCACCGCTACCGTGCCTCGCCCACCCTCCAGCAGCTCACCGACACCGACGCCACGCAGATGTTCCAGGCGGGCAAGCTCGCCATGACGTACGAGTGCTCGTACAACGCGGCGGTCTTCTGGGCCGATCCGGCGCTGCGCGACAAGGTGGAGGTGGCTCCGCTGCCGCGCGGCAAGCACCGGGCCAGCGTCATCCACGGCCTGGCCAACGTGGTCTACGCCCGCACGCCGCACCCCGAGCTCGCCCGGGACTTCGTGCGCTTCCTCTCCTCCAGGCGCGGCTCGCTCCTGCAGGCCGAGGGAACGGCCATTCCGGCGCGGAACGGCACCCAGCAGCCGTGGGTCGACTCCATGCCGAAGTTCGACCTGAAGGTCCACCTGGACGCCGTGGACTACGCGGTGCCGTATCCGATCTCCACCAACACCGCCGCCTGGTCGCACAAGGAGCTGCAACTGCTGTCCCGGGCGTGGAGCGGGAACGAGAGCCTGGACAGTGTGTCGCGTTCCCTCACCAAGGCGATGAACCAGTTGCTCGCCCAGGAGGGGAAGGCATGAGCGTCGATGTCGAGGCCGCCGCGGCGGCGAAGGCGGCGCCACCGCCTCCGTCCGGCGGGTCCGGTGGCTCCGCGGCCGGCCAGCGCGCGCTGCGCAAGCGGGAGCGCCGCTTCCTGCACCGCGACAAGTGGTGGGGCTACGCGCTGATCGCCCCCGCGGGCCTCGGCCTCGCGGTGTTCTACCTGTGGCCGGTGCTGCAGACCCTGTACTTCAGCTTCACCGAGTGGGGCCCCTTCGGCGGCACCTCGTGGATCGGGCTGGAGAACTACCGCACGATGCTGCACGATCCCGAGGTGTGGCAGGCGCTGGGCAACAGCCTGATCTACACGGTGCTGGTGCTGCTGGGCATCCCCGTCTCGATGGTGCTGGCCGTGCTGCTGAACCTGAAGGGCATGCGCGGCACCGGGTTCTACCGGACGCTGTACTTCCTGCCGGTCGTCACGATGCCGGCCGCTGTCGCGGTGGTGTGGCGCTGGCTCTACAACGGCGACGTCGGCATCCTCAACCAGGCGCTCGACGCGATCGGCATCGACGGCACCTACTGGGTCTCCGACCCGGACGTGGTGCGGTTCGCGGTGGCCGCCGTCGGCGTGTGGATGACCGTCGGATACAACATGATCCTGCTGCTGGCGGGGTTGCAGGGCATTCCGCAGGACTACTACGAGGCCGCCTCCCTGGACGGGGCGGGACGCGTGCGCCAGTTCTTCTCCGTCACCATGCCGCTGCTGAGCCCGACGCTGTTCTTCACCACCGTGCTGTCGGTGATCCAGTCCCTCCAGGTGTTCGACCTGATCTACATGATCCTGGGCGCCAACACCTCCGTCGGCGTCACGAACCCGGCCTACAGCGAGGGCCAGACCATCGTGATGCTGTTCTTCCAGAAGTCGTTCTACGACAACCAGCGCGCGTACGGGGCAGCCATCGTCTGTGTGCTGTTCGTCCTGATCATGGCGCTGACCGCCCTCCAGTTCCGGTTGCAGAAGAGGTGGGTCCACTATGACTGAGACGGCTGAGATGACCGAGGCGGCTCAGGCGCACGTTCCGGCCCCGCGCCGTCCGCGCACCGGAGGCGGCCGTCCGCCCGCCGCGGCCCGCCGTGCGCACCAAAGGAGCCGCGAGGGGCGGCTGTGGCCCGCCCACGTGCTGCTGTCCCTGGGCGCGGTCGTGACGGTCTTCCCGCTGCTGTGGCAGGTCCTGACCTCCTTCAAGTCCTTCGGCGAGTCGACCAGGGTGCCGCCGACGTTCCTGCCGGAACACTGGGACTGGTCCAACTACGCGACGGTCTTCTCCTCGATCCCGTTCACCGACCAGTTGCTGAACACCGTGCTGATGACGCTGTTGCGCACCGCCGCGCAGCTGCTGCTGTGCTCGATGGCGGCGTACGCGTTCGCGCGCATCGCCTTCCCCGGGCGCGGAGCGCTCTTCCTGGGGTTCCTTGCGGTGCTGATGGTGCCCAGCCAGCTGTTCCTGCTGCCGCAGTACCAGATCATGCAGGACCTCGGCTGGCTCAACTCCCTCCAGGCGCTGGTCGTCCCCGGCATGTTCAGCGCCTTCGGCACGTTCCTGCTGCGCCAGTTCTTCCTCGGGCTGCCCACCGAACTGGAGGAGGCGGCCCGGCTGGACGGGGCCAACCCGTTCACCGTCTTCTGGCGGATCGCCCTGCCGCTGGCCCGCCCCGGGCTGCTGGCCCTGGGCATCCTCACCTTCCTGTGGTCGTGGAACGATCTGATGTGGCCGCTGGTCGTCAACACCGACCCGTCCCAGATGCCGCTGTCGGCCGGTCTCGCCACCCTCCAGGGCGCCCACCTGACGGAGTACCCGGTGCTGATGGCCGGCTCCGTGCTGGCCACACTTCCGGTGATCGTCGTCTTCGTGGCGATGCAGCGGCACTTCATTCAGGGCATCGCCTTCTCCGGCATGAAGGGCTGACCATCACGTGACCGACATGGCTGGAGACCAGGTGACCGCAACGGCGACCGCAACGGCTGGAGACCACATGACCGACACCACCCTCACCCCGGCGCCCGGAGGCGCCGAGGGCGCCCGCACCCGGGACCTGCGCCTGGCCGTCATCGGTCTCGGGCTGCGCGCCTCCCTCGCCCGTGAGGCGCACCGCCCCGGCGAGGGCTCCCGCGTGGTGGCCGCCGTCGACACCGCTCCCGCGATGTTCGGGCGGGCCCGCGAGTGGTTCGGCGACGACGTACGGCTCTACGGCGACCACCGCGAGCTGCTGGAGGCCGAGGAGCTGGACGCGGTCTTCGTCATCACCCCCGACCACACGCACGAGCAGCTCGCGACCGAGCTGCTGCGGGCGGGTGTCGCCGTCTTCGTGGAGAAGCCGCTGGCCATCACCACCGAGGGCTGCGACCGGGTGCTGGAGGCGGCCAGGGAAGGCGGCGCCAGGCTGTACGTGGGCCACAACATGCGCCACATGCCCGTGGTGCGCACCATGCGCGAGCTGATCCAGCGGGGGGAGATCGGCGAGGTCAAGGCCGTCTGGTGCCGCCACTTCGTCGGGCACGGCGGCGACTTCTACTTCAAGGACTGGCACGCCGACCGCCGCAACACCACGGGCCTGCTCCTCCAGAAGGGCGCGCACGACCTGGACGTCATCCACTGGCTGGCCGGCGCCTACACCGAGCGGGTCACGGCGCTGGGCGGTCTGACCGTCTACGGCGACATCACCGACCGCTCCGGCCAGGCGCCGGGCGCGGTGATGCCCGACTGGTACGACCCGGAGAACAACTGGCCGCCGCTGGCGAACACGGGGCTCAACCCGGTCGTGGACGTGGAGGATCTGTCGATGGTGGTGATGCGGCTTCAGGGCGGTATCCACGCCAGCTACCAGCAGTGCCACTACACGCCCGACTACTGGCGCAACTACACCGTCATCGGCACCGAGGGCCGGCTGGAGAACTTCGGCGACCACGGGGAGAGCGCCGAGGTGCGGGTGTGGAACCGGCGCAGCCGGGAGGGCTACCGCGCCGAGGCCGACCTCGTGGTCCCCATGCCCTCCCGCAGCGACGAGGAGGGCGGGCACGGCGGGTCCGATCCGCTGCTGGTGGCGGAGTTCCTGCGGTTCGTGAGCGAGGGCGGCGCCACCGACACCAGCCCTGTCGCGGCGCGCGAGGCCGTGGCGGCCGGGGTCGCGGCCACCGAGTCCCTGCGGGACGGCGGCACGCCGGTGACGGTCTCCCGCCTCGCCCCCGAGCTGGCGCGGTGGTTCGCCAACGGGCAGGGCTGACGGGGCCGGCGCCTTCCCGCCCTCCGCTCTCGCTCTCCCGCCCGCACCCGACCCTCCGGCGTCCGCCTTGCCGCGGCGGCCCCTCGCTGCATAGGGTTATGCAAGGGAGGAGCGGGCTGAATGCGAGGTGTGGGATGGGCGGCGCGAGCGCGCGGTTGCTGAAACTGTTCGAGGGGCACCGGCTGACCCCGACCCAGCGCCGCATCGCCCACTGCATGGTCCGCAGGGCGGGGGACGCCCCCTTCCTCTCCAGCGTCGAGCTGGCCGAGCTCGCCGGGGTCAGCCAGCCGTCCGTCACCCGGTTCGCCGTGGCGCTCGGGTTCGACGGCTACCCGGCACTGCGCCGGCACCTGCGCGAGAGCGAACCGCAGGAGGGGACCGAGCACACCGCGGGAGGCGAGGACCCCGGTGGGCTCAACGAGTACCAGCAGGCGGTCCACGCGGAGATCGAGAACCTGCGGCACCTGGCCGCGCTGCTGGAGGACCCGGCACCCGTCGAGCGCGCGGGCAGGCTGCTGGCCGCCTCCCGTCCGCTGCCCGTCCTCGGGCTGCGGGCCGCGGCGGCCCAGGCGAGCGGCTTCGCCTACTTCGCGGCCAAGGTCCACCCCGACGTGCGGCTGCTCACCGAGGGCGGCTCGATGCTCGTCGACCGGATCGACGGCTGCGTACGCGCGGGCGCGAGCGTGCTGATGTGCTTCGCGCTGCCCCGCCACCCACGCGAGACGGTCGAGGCGCTGGAGCGGGCCCGGGAGGCGGGGATGGCCGTGATCACCGTCGCGGACAGCGCCTTCGCGCCCGTCGCCCGCCCCGGCGACCTGCTGCTGCCCGCGGCCGTCGGCACCGGCCTCGCCTTCGACACCGCCTGCGCCCCCATGCTGTTGGGCCGCGTCCTGCTCGAAGCGATGTGCGACGGCCTGCCCGAGGCGCAGGCCCGCCTGGAGGAGTTCGACGCGCGGGCGAGCGAGCGGGGCCTCTTCGCGGAGTGAGCGCGGGGCGCCGGTGAGGGCGGCCTCCGCACAGGGGGCGCGGGGCGCGGCGAGGGAGCGAAAACCGGTGTCCTGCGGGCGGGTACTCCCGTAGCGTGCCCGGCTGTCGCGCGAGACAGCAACTGAGGGGGGCGTGTGGGCGACTCAGGTGTGGTGACTGCCGCCGACCGGCGGCTCGTCAGGAAGTGGGTGGCCGCCTGGACTCTCTCGCGGGGGCTCCCGCCGCCGACGGAGGGCCCGTGGGGGCTTCGCATGAAGGTGGGTTCCGAACACATCGTGGAGCGCCACGTGCTGCTGGACGCCTCCGAGGCGTCGGTGCGCGAGGCCGCGGCAGCGGTGACCGTCCCGCGGACCTGGCTCATGGTCTTCGCCGAGCCCCGGGCGGTGGCGGACTGGCTGCCACCCGGCTGGCAGGTGGACCACGCGGAGACCGGGTACCTGATGGCGGTCGGGCTGGGCAGGACCGACCCGGCGCCGCCCGCCGGGTACCGCGTCAGCGACCGGACCCGCGACGGCGTCACCGTCGTCGAGGTGCGCGACGCGGCAGGCGGGTGCGTGGCGCGCGGTCAGACGGCCGTGTGGGGCGACACCGCCGCGATGGACCGCGTCGTCACCGAGGAGGCGCACCGCAGGCGCGGCCTGGGCAGCCTGGTGATGCGCGTACTGGCCGACCGCGCCGCCGCCGCGGGGGCCACCGACGGGGCGCTGGGCGCCACCCCGCAGGGGCGGGCGCTGTACGAGGCGCTGGGCTGGCAGGTGCGCAGCATCCTGACGGAGTGCGTCTACGCGCCCTGAGCGGGCGGCTACCCGCCGCCGGGTGCCGGCGCGGGTGCGCGCGCGTGCGGTGCCCGGCCCAGGAAGGCCAGCAGCCGGTCGGCGGCCGGTGCGTCGGCGGGAAGCGGCAGGCGCGGGCCGAACAGGGGGTGCCGTGCGGCGTCGTGCGGGACCAGGTGGCGGGCCACGGGCAGCAGGCGGGCCGCCAGAGGCCCTGGGACGGCGCGCTCGGGGTGCCCGGTGGACCAGGCGATGTCCCAGCCGTGCACGGCGAGTTCGACCGCTCCCGTCAGGGCGAGGGCCGTCGCCGTCAGGGGCGCGTCGGCCACCGCGACGATCCTGGCGCCGGGACGGGCGACGGCCCACGCGCCGAGCATGCGTGCCGCGCGCCGTCGGAAGGCGGCGGCGGGGTCGGGGGCCGCCCCCTCCCCGTCGCCAGGCCCCGGTCCCGTTTCCGGGCCTGATTTCGGGCTTGGTTCCGGGCCTGGTCGCGGGCCGGGCGGCGCCTCTTGTGCCGGGCGGCCCGGCACCCGAGGGCGGGGGTGGAGTGTGACGACGCCCTCGGCGAAGCCTTCGTGCAGCGCGGCCAGGGAGTCGTCCACGTGGGCCATCAGGCCGCCCAGGCCCCACGCGGCGCAGGGGGTGGGTCGCGCCAGCAGCGCGGGGGTCACGCACTGGGCGTTCCCCAGCGCGTATCCGACCGCGCGGCGCAGCAGTTCCGCCGCCTGCTCCCCGGCGTCCTCGCGGCGCGTGTCACCTCTCGCGGGTCCGTCGTCCTCCTCCTGCCGGAACACGGCGGTGCTAGGCGGGTGTGCCGTCGTCGGTGGTGTCGCAGAGCTGGACGTAGTTGCCGTCCGGGTCCTCCAGGGTGCCCAGCAGGACGTGCTCGTCGACCGCCTCGACCGGGCGGATCCAGCGCGGGTTGAGCTGTGCGTTGAGCCGTTTCTCCATGGCCCGGATGTCGGTGACCTCGAAGTTGACCAGCACGCGACCCGGTTCGACGGACTTGCGGCCCACGTCGTCACGGGCCTCGAAAACGACGTGGGTGCCGCCCAGCCGCAGATGTCGCACAGGGCCCCCGTCCTCGGCGCCGTCCCGCCCCTGACCGGGGGCGAACACGTCCCGGTACCACTCCCACAGCCTCCTCGGATCGGTGCTGCCCAGCACGATCCCGCCCACCTGGGGGCTGCCCGGTTCTGTCGTCTCGCTCATCGCGTGCCGCCTCCCGCACGTCTTCGGCCGCCGGGCCCAGTGCACCGGTGCCGGGAAGAGGGACCGCGGGGAGGCGGAAAACTCATCGCGGAAGGCGGCGGACTCTTCTGCGCTTCCGTCCGTACGGGTGGAAAGGCGGCCGGGCGTGGCGCGGCGCCGGAGCGGACGGCCGGTCCGGCGGGCACCTGACTGCGATACCGTGACGGCTTCACCGCACGTGGCACGGAAACCCGGCTGAGGCGTCGCGATCCCGACGGGGTCCTCGCCGGCCCCGCACAGATCAGGATCGTCGTGGACCGATTCGCCGCTGTGCAGCAGAGGCTGCGCACCGCGCCCCCGCAGGCCCTCGCCGCCGTCCTCGCCGAGGAGCTGCGGGCCGGCTACGGCGCCGACCGCGTCGAGCTGCGCATGATCGACTACGGCATGACGTCGCTCCGGAGAGTGGACGGGCACCCGGCAGACGAGGACGCGGTGTCCGTGTACGACAGTCCGCAGGGGCGTGCCTTCGGCGCCCAAGAGCCGCACATCACCAGTCAGACAGGTGACGGAGTCGTCGTCCACCTCCCCCTGACGGCGCGCGGCGACCGGCTCGGCACGCTGTCCGTGGGGCTCCCCGCCGCGAAGGACCCGCGGAACCTGCTGCCCGAGCTGCGCGAACTGTGCGAGGTGCTCGGGCACGAAGTCCTCGTCGCCGGGCGGGACACCGACCTGTTCCTGCTGGCCCGCCGCGCCACCCGGCTCACCCTCGCGGCGGAGATGCAGTGGCAGCTGCTGCCCGGACGCGCCTGCGTACGCCCGGAGTTCGCGGTCGGCGCCCACCTGGAGCCGGCGTACGCGATCTTCGGGGACGGCTTCGACTGGGAGGCCTCGGAGCGCTACCTGACGCTCAGCATCACCAACGGCATGGGTGAGGGCATGGAGGCCGCGCTGCTGACCAACCTGGCCAGCAACGCGCTGCGCAACGCGCGGCGCGCCGGGCTGGACCTGGCGGGGCAGGCGACGCTCGCTGACCAGGCCGTCTACGCGCAGTACCAGGGCTCCGCCTACGTCTCGGTGCTCCTGCTGCGCCTCGAGCTGGCCACCGGAGCGGTCGAGGTGGTGGACGCGGGCTCACCGCGCGCGTGGCGGCTGCGCGGTGGCCGCACGGTGGACACCGTCTCCTTCGACAGCCAGCTGCCGCTCGGCATGTTCGAGGACACCGTCTACACCGAGGAGCACTTCACGGTGCTGCCCGGCGACCGGCTGCTGTTCGGCAGCGACGGCGTCTACGACACCCCGGGCCGCGGCGGCGAGAAGTACGGCGATCGCGCCCTGGCCCGGGCCCTGGCCGCCCACAAGCTCCTGCCCGCGGCCCAGGTGCCCGTCGCCCTGCTGCGTGAACTCGCCGCCTACCGGGGTGAGGCGCCCCTCCAGGACGACGCCGTCCTGATGTGCGTCGACTGGTACGGCCGCGGCCAGGAGACGTCCTGACCCTCGCGGCCCGCGCTCCGGCGGGCGGTCCGCCGGCTACGGCGTCAGGGTGATGCGCCGCACCCGCGCGTCCAGGTCCTCGCCCGGGTGGGCCGGGTGGGCGCGGGTGAGGGT